>JAJRZB010000376.1 GCA_024275455.1 Bacteroidota bacterium
ACAAATGCTAAAATTGAAGTTTTTGTTTTACGTGAATTAAACAGAGAAGAGAATATTTGGGATGTTATTGTTGATCCGGCAAGAAAAGTTAGAATAGGAAATAGAATTTATTTTAACGACAAACTATGGTGCGAAGTAATTGATAATACCACATCCAGAGGGAGAACAGTAAGAATTAATTACGAAGGCGATGATATTTATAAAGCAATAGAAAAAATAGGACAAACACCCCTTCCGCCTTATATAAAGAGAGCAACGGAAAAATCAGACAGAGAAGATTACCAGACAAAGTTTGCTAAAACAGACGGTTCTGTAGCTGCTCCAACAGCAGGTTTACATTTTACTACTGATTTGATAAAAAAAATAAAAAAGAAGGGTATTAAAATTGTGCCTGTTACATTGCACATAGGTCTTGGTACATTCCGACCGGTAGAAGTTGAAGATTTAACGAAACACAAAATGGATTCGGAATATTTTGAAATTACCGATAAAACAGCCGATGTTATAAACGCAGGCTTAAAAGCCAAAAAGAATATTTTTGTTGTTGGAACAAGTGCTACACGAGCTTTGGAAAGTAGTGTTACAGCAGAAGGATTTGTAAAACCTAATTACGGATGGACAGATAAATTTATTTTTCCGCCGTATGATTTTAAAATAACCAAAAAACTTATTACAAACTTTCATCAGCCTGAATCTACACTTCTAATGCTTTCGGCGGCATTTGGCGGTTACGAAGCCGTTATGAAAAATTATAAGAAAGCACTTAAAGAAAAGTATAGATTCTTAAGTTACGGCGATGCAATGTTAATTCTTTAAAATGAAGAATGTTGCAATAATACCGTCAGGAGGAATTGGTTCCAGATTTAGTTCCCCAATACCAAAACAATATGTTAAAGTGTTGGGGAAAGAAATTATTATTGATACACTCGAAGTTTTTCAAAAATCAGAGTTAATAAATGAAATTATTATTCCTGCTGAAAAACCTTATTTCCCGTTGCTTGAAGAACTGGTTGATAAATATAATTTATCCAAAGTAATTAAGATTGTTGAAGGAGGAAAAGAAAGACAAGATTCCGTTTTTAATGGACTTAAATCTAAATATTTTAATAACGATGATTACATTATAGTACATGATGCTGCTCGTCCCCTTCTTTCACAATCGGTTTTGGAAAACGCTTTAAAAGAAGCTCATAAACACGATAGTGTTGTTGTAGCAGTAAAAGCGAGAGACACACTTATCTCAGGAAATGATTCTGTTGAACAATATGTTGATAGAAGTAAAATTTACTATGCCCAAACTCCACAAATATTTAAATATGATATTTTAAAAAAATCATTTGATATTGCTGAAAAAAATAAGCTTAAAGGAACTGATGAATCGATGATAGTAAAGAATGCAGGCTTCAATGTTAAAATTATTGAGGGAGAATTTATAAATTTTAAAATCACTTCTAAAAGTGATTTAATGATATTAGAAAAATTAGTTTTATAAATAATATTTTTTATTTATTGAAAATAATTTATTAATTAGATAAATTATATAAAATTTTGAGGGAAGTATGCCAAATCTTTTATTTATAATAATATTATCATATTTAGTAGGTTCAATACCTGTTAGTATTATTCTTACCAAAGCTTTAAAAGGAGTTGATATTAGAGACTTTGGAAGCGGTAATGCAGGTGGAACAAATGTTTCTCGAGTTTTAGGGAAAAGATTCGGAGTGCTCGTTATTATACTAGATGCAATGAAAGGAGTTATTGCCGTAGTCTTAATCTCAAGATTATATTTTGGAAGTTTCCCCTTTCCAAACACTACTCCTTTTGATGATTTTACACTTGTACAAATTATTGCAGGAGTATCGGCTGTAATTGGTCATATTTGGACTATATTTGCCGGATTCAAAGGTGGGAAAGGTATTGCAACCGGTCTTGGAGTTTTAGTTTCTATTGTTACATTAGATATGTTATTGGGACTTGGAGTATTTGTAATTGTGGTTTATTTTTCAAAATATATTTCTTTAGCCTCTATGTCTGCTGCTGTTTCAGTTCCATTAATTATGATTATTAGAGAAAATATTTTTAATGTTACAATACCAAGTTATCATACTATTTTGCCGTTTGCTATAGGCTTAGCGTTATTGGTAATATTTACACATAGAGCAAATGTTGAACGATTACTTACTGGAAAGGAAAGTAAAATATCTCTATCAAAAAAGAAATAAAATAAATGAGAATTTCAGTTTTAGGTGCCGGAAGTTGGGGAACGGCTTTAGCTATAGTTTTACACTCCAATGGTCACGAAGTAACCTTATGGGAATATAAAAAAGGTTATTTCAGTACATTAAAACGAACCAGAGAAAATAAAGTCTACTTGCCGAAAATTAAAATTCCTAAAGAAATTATTATCACAAATTCTCTTAAAGAAGGCTGTACAAATCAGCACATGATTGTATTAGCCATTCCATCCCAATTTATTAGAAGTGTTTTGGCAAAAGTTAAAAAGTTCAATCTAAATGATGCTACCTTAGTTAGTGTGGCAAAAGGCATTGAAAAGGATACTCTTTTTACCGTTTCACAAATTATTGAAGATGAACTAAAAGTTGATCCTAAAAATATCGGAGTACTTTCGGGACCAAGTCATGCTGAAGAAGTAGCAAAAAAAATTCCTACCGCAGTTGTTGCCGCTTCAAGTAATAAAGATACTGCACAACAAATTCAAGCTGCTTTTATGACATCTTATTTTAGAGTTTATTATTCAACCGATTTACTTGGAGTTGAATTAGGAGGTGCTCTAAAAAATGTAATTGCAATTGGTGCCGGTATTATTGACGGTGCAAAATTCGGAGATAATACAAAAGCTGCTATAATGACGAGAGGAATTGCTGAAATATCCAGAATCGGACTTGCAATGGGCGCACAAGCCAAAACTTTTTCCGGGCTTTCCGGCATTGGTGATTTAATTGTAACATGTATGAGTAAACACAGTAGAAACAGATACGTGGGTGAACAAATCGGCTCGGGCAAAAAATTAAAAGCCGTTCT
>JAJRZB010000377.1 GCA_024275455.1 Bacteroidota bacterium
CAGAATCAGCAAAATCAAAATAATCAAAATCAAAACGATCAGAATCAGGACAAAAAAGAAGATAAGCAGGATAAGAAAGAGAACGAGGATAAAGAGGATAATAAGGAACAAGAACAGCAGAAAAAACAAGAAGATCAAAAAAATAAAGATCAGCAAAGACAACAGCCTAAAGAAAAGAAAGATGAAATATCAAAAGACGAAGCCCAAAGAATTCTTGATGCTCTAAAAAATAATGAAGCTGAGCTTCAGAAAAAAATGAGAGAACATAAAACAAAAAGAACCAAAGTGGAAAAAGATTGGTAATTTTAAGATCATTTTATGAAAAAATTTATAATTACATATTTTATTCTTCTTCTTTCAGCAACTAACATTTTTAGCCAAGAGTTTAATGCGAGTGTTGAAAAAAGTACGGTTGCACAGAATGAAAGATTCCAGATTTATTTTACTTTTCAAAATGGAGATTTAAACCAATTAAGTAATTTCCGTGCTCCGACATTTAAAGGATTGAAAATTATAAGCGGACCTAATGAATCCAGAAGTATGCAGATTATTAATGGTCAAGTTTCCGGTTCGTTAACATATTCTTTTGTTGCGGTTGCTCCAAATTTGGGAAAGGTTAATATTGGCAGTGCTTCTATAAAAATTGGTGGAAGAAAACTTACTTCTAAACCTATATCAATAAATGTTATTAAAGGAACTTCCACAACAAAGCATGTTGATAAAAGATTGGGAATAAGTCAAGAAGATTTAAATAAGAATGTTTTTATTAGAGCAATTCCCAATAAAAGAAGAATAAAACAAGGGGAACAATTAACTGTTACCTATAAACTTTACACAAAGTTAAATATTGCATCTCCGCAAATTTCAAAACTTCCAACTTACAGCGGATTTTGGTCGGAAGATTTAGAAGCTTCGCAGAATATCCAGTTTAAAATTGAAATGTATAATGGAGAGAGATACCGAGCTGCAACAATTCGCAGGGTTGCACTTTTCCCAACCAAGAGCGGTGATCTTACATTAACTCCTTTTGAACTGAAAGTACCCGTTATTGTAAAAACCAAGCGCAGTAGAAATGATATTTTTGATGACTTTTTTAACGATTCTTTTTTCGGCAGAACCGAAACGATAGAACATCTTGTAAAATCAAACACAATAAAAATAAAAGTTGATCCTTTGCCGAGTAAAAATGTACCACAATCATTTACCGGTGCTGTTGGCAAATTTAAGTTTAATGTAAAGTTGGATAAAACAGATGTAGAACTTAATGAGGCAATTACCGTTAAAGCCAGAATTTCCGGTAGTGGTAACATTGCTTTACTAAAACTTCCCGAAATTAAATTTCCTCCGGGAATTGAAAAATATGAACCGAAAACAACAGATAGAATCAGCAGAAAAAATATCATTTCAGGAAGGAAAGACATTGAATTTTTAATAGTTCCGAGAATACCCGGTAAAAAAGAAATTCCGCCAATTGAGTTTACTTATTTTGACATGAATAAAAATGATTATGTTACATTAACTTCGGATCCGTTTACAATAAATGTTAAAGAAGGAAAAGGCGGTTTTAACCAAAATGTAGCCGGTTATACTAAAGAAGATGTAAAATTGTTAAATGAAGATATTCGTTTTATAAAAACTTCTGGTTTTAGTTTTATTAAAAAGGAAAATATTGCAAATATCAGTTTGTTATTTTGGTTCGGACTTATTTTTCCTTTAGGAATCTTATTAGCTTTAATAATTATTCAAAAACGCCAAAGCAGTTTAGCAGGAAACAGCTCTTTAATGCGTTTTAAAAGAGCTGAAAAAACTGCAAATAAAAAGTTAAAAGAAGCGTTAAAATCATTAGAATCTAATAATTTATCTGATTATTACAACAAAATTTCGTTAGCATTGTTTGGTTATTTAGGTGATAA
>JAJRZB010000378.1 GCA_024275455.1 Bacteroidota bacterium
AAAAACAAGAAGTACTAAAAGAACAGTCGGCAGCCAAATATACCAAATGTGTTGTACAAACCAGAAGAACTCAACTCCCCTTAAAAAACCCAAAAATAAAGGCGGATCACCAATTGGTGTTAATGCCCCTCCAATATTACTGACCAGGAATATAAAAAATATTACCTGGTAGGGTTTAATTCTATTTTGGTTTATTTTAATAAACGGACGAATTAAAAGCATTGAGGCTCCGGTAGTGCCGATAACATTAGCTATAGCAGCCCCAATAAAAAGAATAATAACGTTTAACATTGGCGTAGATTTTCTATCTACTTTAATTAAAATTCCACCGGAAGCAACAAACAAAGAAGCCAGCAGTGCAATAAAAGCTAAATACTCTGCTAAAGTGTGCAAAAGGCTATGAGTATCTCCCAATACTCCAACATAATATGCTACTGTTATGATACCTAAAAATATTGCTACTTTCGGATAATGATGTTCCCAAAAGTGAGGATAAAACAAAGGACCGGTTGCAATCATTAAAAGCAGAACTACAAACGGAATTACCATAAACGTTTCAGGTAAATTATGTGCACCTTCCGATGCTGCAAATATAGTATTTGGAATTTGAACAATTAGAAATACTACGGATAAAAAGATAGATTTTTTCATAATCAACAATAAGTTTATTTTAGAATTAAGGTGTATTTCTGTAAATCATTCTTGGGAAAGGAATTGTTTCTCGCAAATGTTCAATTCCGCAAATCCAAGTTACTGTACGTTCCAGTCCTAAACCAAATCCTGCGTGCGGAACTGAACCGTATCTTCTGAGATCTAAATACCATTCAAAATAATTTTGAGGTAATTTATGTTCATTTATTCTTTCTAAAAGAACATCAAGATTATCTTCTCTTTGGCTTCCTCCGATAATTTCACCGTAGCCTTCAGGCGCTAATACATCCACTGCTAAAGCAACTTTAGGATTTTCCGGGTCTCTTTTCATATAGAAAGCTTTTATATCTGCCGGATATCTGTGTATCATTACCGGTTTATCATATTGTTCGGAAATTACTGTTTCGTCCGGTGCACCGAAATCATTGCCCCATTCAAAATCATGTCCTTTTGATTTCAACAAATTAACAGCTTCCGTATAAGAAACTCGCGGAAACGGACGAACAACTTTTTCTAATTTTGATGTATCTCTTTCTAAAATTTTTAATTCTTCCTTGCAATCAGCTAACACAGTTTGAACAATATATTCTAAAAATTCTTCCGCTAAATCCATATCATCATCGAGATTATAAAAAGCCATTTCCGGTTCAACCATCCAAAATTCGGTTAAGTGCCTTCTAGTTTTAGATTTTTCCGCTCTAAAAGTAGGACCAAAAGTATAAACTTTTCCTAAAGCCATAGCACCAGCTTCAGCATAAAGTTGTCCCGATTGAGTAAGATAAGCTTTCCCTAAATCAAAATATTCCATTTCAAATAAGGTTGAAGTACCTTCCGATGCATTAGGAGTAATTATAGGAGGATCAAATAATGTAAAATCTCTTTCGTCAAAAAAGTCTCTTATGGCTTTTACTATTCTGTGTCTAACTTTTAAAATTGCTGCCTGCTTTTTTGATCTAACCCATAAATGTCTGTGGTCAATTAAAAATTCAATCCCATGTTCTTTAGGTGTAATCGGGTAATCTACAGATTCCGAAATTATTTTTAGATCGGTAGCATCGAGTTCGTAACCGCCAATTGCTCTCGGTTCTTCTTTTACCAACCCTGTAATTTCAAAGGAAGATTCCTGTGTAATTCCACTAGCTAACTCAAAGAGTTCTTCGGAAACATTTCCTTTAAAAACTATACATTGCAAATACCCCGTACCGTCTCGTAAAATTAAAAATTTTACTTTTCCGCTCGATCTTTTATTAAATAGCCAACCCTTTAAAGTGATACTTTCTCCAACGTGTTTGGA
>JAJRZB010000379.1 GCA_024275455.1 Bacteroidota bacterium
CAGGCTTTATCCAGTTTATTCCATCTTTAGATTCAGCGTAACAAGTTGTTTCATCAATACTTCCATCTTTTCCGGCTTTTGGTAACCCTCTGTAATATAGTTGGTATTTTTTACCGTTGTTAATTACTGTACAGTAACCGGAAAAAGGTCCTTCCCAGGTTTTATCGAAATACAAAACCTTACCCATATCGATTGGATGATGCAATCTTAGTTCGGCATTTTTTAGTGAGTCTATAAGGAAATAATCTGTGAAAAGTTCTAATCTTGAATCAATATAAAAGGGTTTACTACTAATAGAATTGTTAAACTCTGTCTGGCAAAAAATATTGGAGATACTAAATAAAATAATAAATATTCGTAATTTCATTTGGAATTTGAATTTTATTAAAAATTAACTCTTCTTAAATTCAGGCAATTATGGGAATAAATTTGCGACAAATTAGTACAATCAAACACCTTTTGTTATTTTATATAAAGAATTTTTAGAAAACACTAAATTCTTCATTTTTGGCTTAGTAAATCGATTTCTTTTATTAAATTAGGAAATAGATTTTTCATTTACAACTAAAATTAGGTTTTACTTAAAAGAATAATTATGAAAACAATATACTTCGATTGTTTTTCCGGTATTAGCGGAGATATGGTTCTGGGAGCATTCCTAGATTTGGGCATTGATAAAGATGTTTTACTTTCTTTACCAAAAAAATTAAACCTAGAACAAGTAAATTTTGATATAAGGAAAGTTAATAAGAATGGAATTTCAGCAACAAAGGTTGATATATTATTTCCTCACGAACATGTTCACCGACATTTATCAGACATTAATAATATAATTGATAATGGTGAACTACATGAGAACGTAAAACTATTATCGAAAAAAATATTTTTAAACCTTGCTGAGGCGGAAGCGAATGTTCATGGAACCATACCCGAAAAAATACATTTTCATGAGGTTGGAGCTTTGGATGCAATTTTCGATATAGTTGGCACTGCGAGTTGTTTTATTGAATTAGGAATTGAAACTGCCTATGTTGGAAATATTTCTGTTGGCGGCGGAATGGTTAAAATGGCTCACGGATTATATCCGGTACCAGCACCTGCTACTTCTTTTTTATTGAATGGTTTTCTAATCTCTCAAGGCCCTGTTGAAAAGGAATTAGTTACACCAACCGGTGCAGCTATTTTAGCCACATTGGTTGAAGAACCAACTAGCAAACCTCCGTTTATGTTGCAGAAAAGTGGTTTTGGGGCAGGTACAATTAGTCACGAAAATATTCCCAATGTTTTAAGAATTAACATTGGAGAATTATCAACGGCAGAAAACATAAACGAAGCTTTGATGATTGAACAAATATTGATGATATGAATCCACAACTTTATCCTAACCTAATTAGTAAGTTATTAAAAGCCGGAGCAAATGATGCATATCTGACACCAATTTTAATGAAGAAAGGAAGACCGGCACATACCTTATCGGTACTTTGTGACGAGCAAATTGAATCTGATTTAATGAATATTATTTATCAAGAAACTACAACAATAGGCATGCGAAGTTACAAAGTAATTAAGAGACACTTAGAAAGAAAATTGGTTAAAATAAAAACATCGTTAGGAGAAATACAGGTTAAAGAAATAGTATTACCAAATGATACAATTAAGAGAGTACCGGAATTTGATGATTGTTTAAGAATAGCCGATAAAAAAAATATTGCGGTAAAATTTGTATACGATAAAGTTTTTTCTGAAATTAATTAAAGACATGAACGTTATTATAAATTTCATAACGATTATTTTATATGACTACAACAATTAAAAATATACTTTGCGAAAAAATTGA
>JAJRZB010000380.1 GCA_024275455.1 Bacteroidota bacterium
ATAATTTCCCGGTTTTTTAATAATAGTTTCATAAAAAGCTTTAATCAATAATAATGCCGATATTAAAAAGTTGATTTATTAAACTAATTGTGCTGCTACTCACAAAATGATGCAATTATTACACGTAGGATTGTACCAAAACCCTTCTACAGCTTTGCAAAACATTACAATTACAATGCATCTTTTTAAGATTTTGTTAGTAACTTTATTAAAGTTAGTAAACAATAAATTGTTTCTACCCGGCCGTTACAGCTTTAAGTCTGCAAATGAAATACATAATGTTCGCCATAGAGAGCTTGCAAGCCCCAAACGTCTCTGCCTTCTATTTTATTACCAAAATCTGTAACACATTTAAGAGTTATATTGCTTTTATAAATTTGACCTGAGGATTGTGCAAATTGTTGTGTTGGGTAAAGCCCAACTAATACGGCAAAAAAAGTTAAAACAAAAATACTTTTTATAGTTTTCATAACATTAGTCCTAAAATTTGTTAAAAGTTTAGTTAATTTTAGGGCTTTCATCTATAAATTTGCGGATGAAGCCCGATGCATCTGTTTTGTACCTTTGGCGGGATACAATTACTCAGCGGAAGGTTTTATCCGCGTTTAATAAATTTCTCAATAGGAGTCCTTCGGACTTCTTTCATTGTAATCACCTCCTTTAATGTTTATGAATAATTATTAATTTACGTTTACTTTCAGTCAATAATTAAAATGAAAGGTTTATTTTAAAAGTATGTTTCCTTCGAAGTTTCAACGTAGAAGAAGCATTTTCTTTGATTCTACGTATGAACCAGCCATTAATCTATAGTAATATACTCCGCTGGATAATCCTTTTGCATTAAATTCAACTTCATAATAACCTGGTTTTTGCTGCTCGTTAACTAGAATAGCAACTTCTTTTCCGAGGAGATCATAAATTTTTAATATCACATGTTTTTGTACAGAATGAAATTTTGTGCTACGGGTTGGAATTTGGTATTTTATCTTTGTTGTTGGATTAAAAGGATTGGGGTAATTCTGATATAATTCTAATTTTGTTGGGATAGTCTCCCAATTTTTTATATTTACAATTGAACCAAATTTAAATAACCCGTGTTTAGTGCCAACGAACAAATTTTGCTTGATTGAGTCATAGAAAAGAACTGGTAAAAATTCATCGGTTATTAAATCAATATTTTCTGAACCTTCCATTAGTTCCCAATTATCGCCACCATCTTGCGTCTTGTAAATACCCATGGGAACACGTACATTATTTAATTCATCAATTTTTGCAATTGATACATACAAAATATTTGGGTCTATAGGATCAATTATTGCTGATGTGATACTTGGTTGATAAGGAACTTCTTCTTTGATCAAATCTCCCATTATTCTTTTCCATGTTAGACCACCATCTAAAGATCTATACGGTATCAAGAAGCGATAGATTATATTATTATTAATATGGTTTATAATTATTTTTCTAGCAAATGTTTGCAGCTCTGATGAAATAAACCAAGAATTGCCCAAATTAATACTGGAATAAAATGCTTGATAACCAATATTATTGTCTACACCAACAAACACCTTTGTAGTATCAATCGGATCAAATGCAAAACTTAGTGTAGTTCCATGGCTAGATGCAGGAAACGCGCTTACATTTTCCCAATTTTTACCACCGTTTTTTGTACGGTACAAATTATCTATTTGACCATTTTCTATTATTATACAAAATAGTACATCTACAGTATGGGGTGATAAATATATTTCTTTTACCCTTGGTCTCCATGAATCTTCCGGCCATGGTTCCGCTTCCGGTATTAAATATTCCCAACTTTTTCCCCCATCTTTTGTTTTCCATGGTCTTCCGTACCAGTCCGTTATATACATTTTTTGTGTATTTCTTGGGTCTATTGTTTTTAATGTATATCCTCCTCCAAATTCACTATTA
>JAJRZB010000034.1 GCA_024275455.1 Bacteroidota bacterium
CAAGCCACTTTCTTATTGACGGAAATGAAACTCATATAGACAGTACAATAATTAATGGCAGTAAACCAAGTAATCCTGATAGTGGATCTGTAGTTGTTTTTTTAGAGGGGGAAGATACAACATCTGTCCTTTGTGGTTTTACAATCACTGGAGGATCAGGTGGAATTGGAGGTGGTCACCGTTCAGGAGGTGGGATTTCAGTTGTTTCTTCGGGAGCAAAAATTATTAATAATAAAATTATAAACAATTTTCTTACCTATTCTGCTTCTGTTGGTGGTGGTATCTTGGTTTTTAAACCAATACACACATGTTTGATCTCTAATAATATAATTGCATTTAACAAAGAAGTTACTACTGAATATACAGGTGGTGGGGGTGGAATACACGTAGGAAACGACCTTAATAGATATGTTATAATTACAAATAATGTCATTTCACATAATACTACATTATCATTATCTCCAGAGGGACGAGGTGCTGGTGGTGGAATAGACTTAAACACAAGTAACTCAATAATCACAAACAATTTAATAGTTTTTAATACGGCATATCAAGGTGGGGGTCTCGATATTTGGGATGGCGGTTTATCAGAAAGCCCAATCATTATAAATAATACAATAGCTTTTAATCATGCAACAAAACAGGGTGGTGGTATACATGTTTCTAATGAAAACTTATTATATGCACCAATGGAAAACTGTATTATTTGGGGAAATTCTGCTCCTGAAAATCCTCAAATTTTAAGTACTGGAAAACCATTTGCTTCAATAGAATATAGTACCATTGAAGGAGGTTATACGGGTTCTGGCAATATTGATGCCATTCCTCTTTTTGCAGATACTATAAATTACTATCTAACTTCAGAATCTCCTTGTATCGATGCCGGTAATCCATTAGGTATTTATAATGATTCAAATGATCCAGACAACCCGGGTTCTCCTCTCTTTCCTGCAATGGGTGAATTAAGAAATGACATGGGGTCTTATGGTGGTAATCCTTATATGATATGGACTAATTCTCCGAATAGATTTATCCAGAACTGTCTCCTTAATAATACTTACCAGACCCCTGGAGTTGATACGTTAATTATCACTTCTAAGATTTTCAACCCCAAAAATCAATCTGTAGTAGTTAAAGCAATTATAGAAAGTTATGATGGAAGTACTAAGGATTCTATTTCATTATTTGATAATGGAATATATAAAGATAACATTGCCGGGGATGGATTTTATACAGGAGCGTGGACAGTGCAAACTAAAGAAAAAGATTATAGAATTCATATCAGTATTTATTTATATCAATATGAATATCAAGTCTTAGTAGAAGATGTTGCTAGGTTTACTGCAAAAGGTCCGGCGAAGATTAAAGATATTGAATTTCTAAGTGATTCGGTTGTTGGATCAATAATAACATTTAACGTGATATTAGAAAATTTGGGCATAACTGATTCGCTTAATGATATAACAATTGATTTTATAATTCCAGAAGATGCAGGTTATAAAAATGCTTCAACTGGTTCTTCTACTTTTGGAGATATTGCGCCTGGTGAAAGCAAACAATGTTCCAGATTCTACGGAATTATTTTTGATGATACATGCAGAATTGATTCTCCTTACGAAATTGAAATTGCAATAAAATCCCAAAAGATTGTTTATTGGTATGACACATTAAAAATTAACTTAATACCGACAAATATAGAAACTGTCCAAAATGCTCTTCCAGAAAAGTACGAACTATTCCAAAACTACCCAAACCCGTTTAATCCAAGCACAACAATTAAATATTCCATTCTCCGTAATACTGGTGCAGGGACGGGGCATGCCCCGTCTGTGCGGTTGGTTCTTTATAATGTATTAGGACGTGAAGCAGCAACCATAGTAAACGAACAACAAAAACCGGGATATTATGAAGTTAAATGGGAAGCAAATAATTATTCAAGCGGTGTTTACTTCTATAAACTAACTGTTTACGCGCCGGGGCGTGCAGAAATGTTTACGGATGCGAAAAAAATGATTTTACTAAGATAATTTTAAAGGAGGTTATCATGAAAAAGAAGTTTTTATTCACCTGTATTATAACAATAGTTTTGATTGCTTGGAACTGTAGTGAAAAAAGTCCTGTAGCACCGCATTTTGCAAACCAGAGTGAAATGCTCGACAAAAGGATTCACCTTCCAGTTGGAACTGTTACCTCAATATTACAACTACCAACTGATAATTCACCTGAGGGAATTACAATTGACAAACGCGGAAATATGTATGTTAGCAATACTGTTGGGAGTATAAATGAAATTCTTTGTGTCAGACCAAATGGCTCTTATAGTGTATACGCAACATTACCTGGTGCAGGTCAAGCTCGCGGTCTTGTATATGGGAAACGAGGTAGTGTATATGTAGCTTTTGCAACAAGAAATCGTAACACGAACGGTGTCTATTGCCTCAAACGTAATGGAACATCTGTACGATTAAGAGGATCAGAAAAAATTTTAGGACCAAATGCTTTAACTTTTGATGCATTGGGTAACTTATATTGCACAGATAGTGACGGCGGTGCTGTTTGGAGGTATGATAGAAACAGAACATTTGTAAAATGGATTGAAGATCCATTATTAGCCGGAGGTATTCCATCTGTAGTACCACCCTTCCCTCTGCCGGGCGCTAATGGAATAGCATTTTATCCTCCCAATAAGTTATATGTAGCAAACACAATGCAGAATAGTATTTGTCGTATTACGATAGGACGAAAAAGTGCAGCTATAAAAATCGAATTGGTCAAACAAGATTTTCTGCTCATGAATGTAGATGGTATCGCTGTAGATGTTTATGAAAACATTTATGCTGTCCTTCCACCAAGTACCCTTAGGGCAATTGGAGCTCCTCCATTACCTCCGCTTGTAATGTTGAATCCCAATACCGGTGTTATTACTCCGATTGTGACTTCGGATTGTGCAAGTGACTTTAATACCCCTACAAGTTTAGCTTTTGGAACAAGAGGAATATCAAATCGTTTAAGCGTATTTATAGCTAATGCTGCCCTTCAATACGGTCAACCTATGGAACCTTGGGCAAATCCGGGCATTGTTAAAGTATATGTTGGTAGCATTGGTCTACCAATCAGATAAATACAAATTTAACCTCTTTGGGCTTCGTTTATTACGAAGCCCTATGAATAATCCACAACAATTAAAACATTTACTTCCGTTTAGTTTTTCAATTCTATCTTTACTATATTTGAGCCTAATTTTTTAAGGTTTAGAATGGATTATTTAGAAAAACTACAAGCGGTTAAAAATAAATTTGATGAAATTTAAAAACAATTAATAGACCCTGAAATTGTTACCAATCAAGAAAAAGTAATTGAACTGAGTAAAAAGAGAAGTGAACTTATTGATATAGTTGAAGCTTATGAAGAATATTCAGCTCTTATCAATAATATTGAGGGAAATAAAGATATTATTAAAAATTCCGATGAAGAAGAATTTGTTGAACTTGCCGAAATGGAACTTGAAGAGCTGGAGACTAAAAAAGCTGAACTTGAGGAAAAAATAAAGTTTCTTTTAATTCCCAAAGACCCTAACGATACTAAAAACGTAATTGTAGAAATTAGAGCCGGTACAGGTGGAGATTAAGCAGGTATTTTTGCTAATGATCTTTTTAGAATGTATGCGAGATTTGCCGAGTTAAAAGGATGGAAATTAGAGGTAATGGATATAAATGATTCTACAATGGGCGGAATAAAAGAAGTAGTATTCGGCCTTTCCGGAACAGATATTTACGGTGATATGAAATTTGAAAGTGGAGTTCACCGAGTGCAAAGAGTGCCCCAAACGGAAGCCAGTGGCAGAGTACATACTTCGGCTGCATCCGTTGTTGTTATGCCCGAGGCAGAAGATGTGGAAATTGAATTGGATATGAACGATATTAGAGTTGATACTTATAGAGCCAGTGGTGCCGGCGGTCAGCATGTAAACAAAACTGATTCGGCAATTAGAATGACCCATATTCCAACCGGAATTGTTGTTCAGTGCCAAGATGAAAGGTCACAATTAAAAAACAGACAGAAAGCACTAAAAATTTTAAAGACCCGTTTATATGATCAGAAAATGCAAAAAATGAACAGTGAAATTTCAGAGACAAGAAAATCTGTTGTAAAAAGCGGTGATAGAAGTGATAAAATTAGAACATACAATTACCCTCAAAACAGAGTTACCGATCATAGAATCGGTTTAACTCTTTATGATTTGTCCAGTATAATGGAAGGTAATTTATTCGAGTTAATCGAAAAAATGAAAATTGCCGATAGAACAGAAAAGCTGAAAGCTTAGGTTAATCTTCCTTGCCGAAAAATTCTAAATATTTCGCTCCTGCTGCAAAAACAAAACCTGTTAATGACAAAATAATATCATTAATTCCAAATCCGAAAGTATCATTTATTCCGAAAAGGTAACTAAAAAGTTTAGTGAAAAATATTAGCGAAAAGAATGCCGCAAATCCCATTACACCTGATGACAAAGGATTTAGAAAATAAGTTTTAATATCGTTAGTAAAACTATCTCTGCCAATTGTTGTGGTAATGGTTTCTACTGAGTTTTCTTTTGATGCTATTTTCATGCTTTCTCCTAAAAAGTTTTGATGCTAAATAGGTTAAATTAAAAAGCATGTTTGTGATCTGAATCAAAAAAATACAATCAAAAACAGCAAAAAATATTTAATTATGATACAGATCAAAATATTATAGCTAAAATGACGATAATAAATTGAATTTTGCTAACTTATTGCTCCTAATTTTTTAATATTGAGGCTTTTGTGAAAATTTTTCTTTATTCTCTTTTTATTATTATTCCAAGTGTTTTATTTGCTCAAATTTCTTTTGATGCCGATTTTGAAAGTGGTAACCTCAAATCCGTTGAAACAATTAATTCTACAACTTTTAATATTACCACACAAGCAGATCTTGGTGTAGATGGTGGAAGTACTCGTTGGTTCTATTTTAGAATAAGCGGAGTAAAAAATAAAAATATTAATGTAACCTTTACAAATACTGATGTAACAAAAGCAATGTATTCTTATGATAATATTAGTTTTACAAGATTTTCAGATGATGAGGTACCGGTTTCAGGAAGTTTCCAGAAAACATTTACTCAAGATACTGTTTATTTAGCATATTATACACCATATACTTTTTCATATTTACAAGAGAGAATAAAAGAATGGCAGACAAATCAATTTGTTTTGCTGGATACTTTGGGATTTACGCCTCAAGGACTACCGATTCAAGAATTAACCGTAACAGATTTTACCATTCCTTCAACAGAAAAAAAAACTATTTGGATTCATGCACGAACTCATCCAAGCGAAACACCAAGCTCATGGCACTTTGATGGAATTGTTCAGGAATTACTGAGCAACAAAGAAGTAACAAATTATTACCTTACTCAATTTGAGTTTCACCTAATACCCTTTACAAATCCTGATGGAGTTTATTACGGCAGATCAAGAGTAAATTTTGAAGGAATAAATTTAGAGCCAAATTGGGATAAATCGGAAGATGCAACTAGTAACGAGGTAAAAATTTTAAGAGCCAGAATGCAAGAATTAAATGATGAGAAACCTTTTTCGGTTTTTTTAAATCTGCATTCACAAGCTTCATCTTATTGCACATTTTGGGTACATTCTTCTTTCTCAACTTCTAGTTTATTTTATACAAGAGAGCATCAGTTCTCAAATCTTAATATTTCCGATAATCCTTATTTTCTCCAAAACGATCTAAGAGAATCTGACTTAAAACCAAGATATCCTGAAGGCTGGTTATGAGATAATTACGGAGAACAAGTGATGGCTTTAACTTATGAAACTCCCTACAACAGTTATTTTAAAAGTACAGCGGAACCATTTGTGGAAGTTACAAATGAAAACTTATTCGAAATTGGTGAAAGAACCTTATATGCTATTGCAGAATATACTGAAGTAAGTCACCCTAAACATTATGTTATAGATAACGAACAGGGATTTACGGTTGGTGATTATACGAATTATTCTGTCGGTTTAGAATACTTTGGTAATGATTTTACTGTACTCAATACAAATGCGGAAAACACATATATTATTTACACAAGTGAAACTTTACCGGCGGGTAAATATGATTTAGCAGCCTGGTGGGCAACAAGCAGTGGCAATTCTTATGAAACTGTTTTTGAAATTACTGCCAGTTCAAATACTTATGAAGTTACAAAAACACAGAAACTAAATGGTGGGCAGTGGAATTATCTAACTAATATCGAATTAAACGAAACAGGAACCATAAGTATTAAACTACAAAGCAATTCAACAGGATTAGTTGTTGCAGATGCTTTTAGACTATTATACACCGGAACAGTAACCGGAGTAGAAGAAGAAATATTACCTAGTAATTTTGTGTTGTATCAGAATTATCCGAATCCTTTTAATCCGACCACGACAATAAGATATTCAATATCAACAACGAATGCAAAATTTGCATCTACTACAAATGTACAATTAAAGGTTTATGATATTCTAGGTAGAGAAATTGCAACCTTAGTTAACCAAGATCAATCATTCGGAGAACATGAAATTATTTTTAATGCTTCAGGGCTAGTAAGCGGTACTTACATCTACCGTTTACAAGTTGGGAACTATGTACAAACAAAAAAAATGATTTTACTCAAATAATTACTTAACTGTGTTTAAGACTATTTATCAAATTCTATAATAATACTCAGACGTACTTTATTACATATAACTCTTTTTTTTCTTAATTTAAGAGTTAATATTTTAATTTTACCGAGAGATGCTAACAACCTTAATAAAATATTGCTCTTCTTTCCTTTTATTGTTTATAATATTATCGTGCAATGCACCTCGTAATAACCCGTTAGATCCTCAAAACCCGGATAACAATATTGGTATAATTGAAGGTTACATAAAAACCACAAAAGTTCCTCAATTACCAATTGAAAACTGCAAAATATTTTGGGTAAATGAAGGTATAATTACCAATTCCAATAAAGACGGATTTTTCAGGATTGAACATGTTACTAAGAAGAACGGTTGGTTATTGATTGAGAAAGAAAACTACTCTACCGATTCGTTATTAATCACTTTTAATAACCAAAACAAAATATTACAGACGATATTCTTAAATTCAATTCCACGAATGAACGATCTTAAGTTTTACAGCATAACAATTAATAGATTTCCATCTAACCAAAAATACAACTTAGAAATTGAGACAAATATTACAGATGAAGAAAATGACATTGACTCCGTATTTATCGAGAATATTGAGTTAAACACTAACAAAAAACTTTTATATAATCCTTCTACTAAATATTATGCAAATTCAATATATCTTGAGGATTTAAATATCACTTCAATTGATGCGGTAATTGGTAAAGAATTTTATATTAATGTGTTTGATTTTGAAGGGAAGAAAATTGTAATAGGGAAATCTAATATCAAAAGAATAATAAAGAAAGAGATTGAAACAACGGCTCCCTCGGGTAGAGATACCGTTGACACAAGTAATCCCTTATTGGAATGGCGTAGATTTGAACCCGGATTTGAATTTAAGTATTTGTTGGAAATAAAAACCGATGAAAGACCTGCAATTTTAGTTTGGCAAAAGGAAATCAGTTCTAATGAAATACAATATTTAACAGATGCAAATTTATCTTCCGGTGATTATTTTTGGGTTATATGGGCAATAGATGAATTTGGAAATATAACCAGATCTAAAGAAGCGAGTTTTATTATTAAATAAATTACATCTATGAAAAACAAACTATTAAATATTAATGAGCTGAAAAACCTTACTAATGCCCAGTATGAAGCTTTAAACAATCTGAGTCAAACTCTTAATTCTACTTCTCAAGAGGAATCTTTAATAGAAAGAGTAGTAGATATTTTAATTGAGGTTACTAATGCCGAAAGAGGTTTGTTTGCTAAATATGATCATAATACTTTTAATTTTTCAATTGTATCTGCAAGAAATATAAAAAAGGAAAACATTTCCGATTTATCTACTTTTTCATCCGGAGTTCTACAGCAGGTTGTCAATAAAAATAAACCCGTTCTTTATCACGATGTTCAATCAAATCCCAAACTTAGTCAGTTTGAAAGTATTCAACTGCATAATATAAAATCTATATTGGGTGTACCGGTAAAAAAAGATAACATAATTTGGGGCGTAATACTTGTCGATAGCCAAACCGACCGAAAAGAGTTTACAGATAAAAACCTGCTTTTTCTCCAATTTTTTTCAAATTTGGTCTCAATATCATTAGAGAAAATTTTTGAAATTGAACACCTTTCCAATGAGAATTTACGATTAAAAAATGAGCTTGAATCTATTGAGAAAATTCCGGATATGATTGGAGAAAGTAAACCGATAAAATACCTTTCGAAAATAATACATAAAGTTGCAAATACTGATACAACCGTTTTAATTTTGGGGGAAAGCGGCTCCGGCAAAGACCTTGTTGCAAGAGCAATTCATAAACTTAGTCCTAGAAAAGACAATCCTTATTTAGCCCAATTCTGCGGTTCAATTCCAGATAGTTTATTGGAAAGTGAATTATTCGGATATGTAAAAGGAGCTTTTACCGGGGCGACCAAAGATAAAAAGGGATTATTTGAAATAGCTGATAAAGGAACTTTTTTTCTGGATGAAATTGCAGATATTTCAAGTGCACTGCAAGCAAAGCTTTTACGAGTAATTGAGAATAAAGAAATTATCAGGCTAGGTGATACAAAAGTAAAAAAAGTTGATGTAAGAATTGTTGCGGCTACAAATAAAGATTTAAAAAAATTAGTAGAAGAAGGAATTTTTAGGGAAGATCTTTATTATCGACTAAATATTTTTCCAATACAAGTGCCCTCTCTAAGAGAACGAAAAGAAGACATACCTTTGCTGGCAAAATACTTTATAGAATCTTCAAGAAATAAAAACTATAAAATTCATTCAAGTGCTTTAACTAAATTAGAAAACTACTATTGGCCCGGTAATGTAAGACAATTAAACAATGTAATGAGCAGGGCAATAATTTTATCTAACGATGGAATAATTACCAAAGAACATATTGCTCTGGATAATGAAAAAACAGAACTTGATTCAAAAAGAACACTTAAAGAACTTGAAAGAAAAATTTTATTAGAGAGATTGGAAGAATTTAACGGGAATAAAACTCTTACGGCAAAATCCTTAGATGTTTCAGTCCGTTGGATCCAGTTAAAAATGAAAGAAATACAAAGTGAAAATGAATGAGTACACTTAGTAACGAAATACTCTTTAAAAAATTTGAGGTAATAAGCTGTTATAAAAAAGATGAACACTCGGCCGTTTATCTTGCTAACCATATTTATTTAGAGAAAAAAGTCTTTGTTAAAATTCTTAATACCGAAACAATTCCCGATACTGCTATTATTGAACGATTTAAAAGAGAGGCAAAAATTCTGGCTCAGTTAGAGCACCCGAATATTATTAAAGTTTTTGATTTTGGGATGTTCAAAAAATATTTTTATATCTCATTCGAATATTTCGAAAGTAAAAATTTAAGGGAATTCTTAGCTGAAAATAAACCAACAGATAAAATAAAAAGACAAATTTTCGTCCAAATTGTTAAGGGGCTTGATTTTGCTCATCGGAAAAATATAATTCATCGGGATATTAAACCGGATAATATTTTAGTAAATGAAAATAATGAAGTAAAACTAACGGATTTCGGACTTGCTCAAGATTCCTTTGATAATTTAATTACTCAAAGATATTCGGTTGTTGGGACACCGGCATATATGTCACCCGAGCAAATTCAAGGAGAAAAATTAACCGTTAAAAGCGATTTGTTTTCCCTGGGAATAACTACATATGAGTTATTCAAAAATAAAAATCCCTTTTTAGGTAAAGACTCAAATGAAACTATAAATAATATTATCTCGTTTAATGAAAAGAATAATGAAGAACTTCTTTTAGGATTTAATGAAGATATTCAAAAAATTTTGAAAGGATTATTAATTGCAAATCCTGAAAAAAGGATTAATTCATGCTCGGAAATACTAAATATACTAAATGAGAAAAACGAAACACTCCTTGCAGTAACAAACAATAATAAAAAGAAACTTTGGGTATTTGTAATATTTATTGCTTGAATTGTTTCTGCGGGATGGATTATATATTTAATTTTTCAATCAAATGACCCGGCAGAAGTGAAAATTAACGAGTCTCAAAATAAATCCGATAAATTATTTAATAACGTATCTGAAGATAGTTCGGGCACTTTAAAAACCAACCCAGAAATTGAAACCCGGGAAATAAATAAATCTGAATCTGAAGAAATTGCTGAAAATAAAAATGATAATAAAGTTAAGACAAATGATTTAAATTCTTCGAAAAAAGAAAAACCCAATATTAAATTTGGAGAACTTTATATTAAATGTTATCCGTGGGCAAAAGTTTATCTTAACGATAAGTTCATAGAAACCACACCCTTAACAAAAAACATAACAACAAAAACAGGTAAATATCTATTAACTTTAGTTCACCCTAATTATCCAAAGTATTTAGATAGCATAAAAATAACGGAAAATAAATTATCTTTTGTTGAAGTTAATTTAGATACTTTATTCGGTTATTTTTACTGTCAAGTTTATCCTTGGAGTGAAATTTATATTGATGGAATTCAAAAAGGTGTCACTCCATTAAGAAATCCGATTAAATTGTAAGAAGGCATTTATAAATTAAAACTAACAAATCCACAATTTGAAAGTATTGAATCAATAATTAACATAAAACGGAATGATACCTTAAATATGAAATTTAACATGCTAGAAGGGTTAACGAAATAATGTGGTACAGTAATTGTATTTATATAGTTACGATTCAATTTGGAAATTTAAAATGAAAAAGTTTTTATTAATAATTTTCGCCGTCTCAAGTTTTAATTTTGCTCAATTTGCTACTTGGGAATATTACGGCAATATGAAAATGCCGGTTGCCGGCGGGGATATTTGGCAAGACATTGATAACTTCTATGTATTTGGCGGATATTCGGATTCTTTACAGGTAAATGTTAATTGGGTTCAAAAATTCAGAGTTTATTTTGATACTTGGAAATTAGACAGTATGAATTCACCCAGATTCGGACTAGTTACAAAACGTTACGGTAATTATGCTTATTTATTCGGCGGTATTTTTGAGGAAGCAAGTTCAATTGACGGAATTGAAAAATGGGGTATAGATTCTTTCGACCAAACCATTTCATTTAACAAAAATTTTAATAGAATTTTTTCAACCGGACATATCATTGGAGATAATTTTTATATTTTCGGCGGTAATCCGTTGCCGGGAACTATTTCAGATTCATTGCCATATATTGCAAAGTATAATTTAATTGAGTCGGCTATTACTTACCAAAGTGATACAATTTTTACCTCTGGAGATTTACCTGAACAGCAAATGTCGGAAGTAATTGGAAATGATATTTTTATTTTCGGCGGAGTTATAAACGGTATATCTCAAGATATTTACAAATTTAATATTATAGATTCTTCTTTTGTAAAATTAGACATTCAGCTTCTTGAACCACGAGCAGGCGGACGTGCAATAATCGGTGCAGACCCTAACAGAATTTATATTATCGGCGGATATAATGAAAACTCGCAAGCCCTTAATACTGTTGAGATATTCAGCGCTTACGGGGATCAATACTTTATTGAGGAAAGCCCTCCTATTCAAGATGCCAGATATAATTTTATGTCCGCTTTATTAGACGGAAATATTTATATACTTGGCGGATTTGATAACGAGGGTAAAGTTATATCTTCTATAGAAAGGTTGGGAGACGCAGCTACTACAGAGAACAGTGATAATTCTTTGTCTAATAGTTTTACAAAATTTGAGCTGTATCAGAATTACCCCAATCCGTTTAACCCTGCAACAATAATAAAATATTCAGTACCTGTATCGGACGCAAACTTTGCGTCTGCTGCAAATGTACAGTTAACGGTTTATGATGTCCTTGGCAACGAAATAGCAACCTTAGTTGATAAAAAACAACCTCCGGGGATTTATGAAATTAGTTTCGAAGCAAGTACATTTCCAAGTGGAGTGTATTTTTATCAATTAAAAAGCGGACAATTTATTCAAACAAGGAAAATGATTCTCCTTCGCTAACGACAGTGAAAAAATTATTGTAAAATAATATGAAACAATTTATCGGAATTATTTTATTTTTCTTCTCATTCTTTAGTCCGTTTCTGGCACAGGCAACTAATGATTTGGATGAATTACAAAAGCACTATGAAGCATTTGAATATTCCACTGTTATTGCCAAATCGAAAAACCTGCTTCTCGATAAAGACAGATTCTCCGAACAAGATTTGACACAAATTTTTACACTAAAAGCCGCTTCTCATTATGCAATGGGAGATAAAGCAAATACCAGAAAATCATTTATTGAACTACTGAAATTGAATAAAGATTTTGAACTTAACAGTGTAAAATATTCACCTAAATTAATTGAATTATTTAATAATGTTAAAGAAGAATTTGCTGATATTCTTCAAACTAAAAACAAAAGCCCTCAGCTAAAAAATAGAGAAACAGTAGATCTTGAAAGTCAAAAAAAAGTTATAAAGAGTAATTTAAATACTGCAATTGCAAA
>JAJRZB010000007.1 GCA_024275455.1 Bacteroidota bacterium
ATGTGCATCTACATAAGCATCAATTAGGTTTAAGAAATATGTTAAGCCTAAGTAAATTGCGTACAAATCTCTATCATCTCTATAAAAATTCCTTAAATTCTTATAATCTGAATTACCACTTTCAGATTCGTTCAAACTTTCTATATATAAATCTTTATAAAACTTATAATTATCATTTCTGTCAATCCAAAGATATGTAAACCAGGCAGAAACTCCCCAGACTATAGGAATTTTCCAGTAAGATTCATTATAAAACTGTCCCCATCCGGGTAAAATTGCACTCCGCCAAAATGCTCCCATTGGCGATTTCCGCATTACAAAAACCGAATCTGATAATTTAGACGTTTTAGATGTGGAATCGGTTTCCTGTCCAAATACCGCAACCGAAATAAACAGAAGAATTACAAATATTTTAGTTAGATTTTTCAATTATGTCAAATAACTCGAAAAGTCTTTCAAGTTCTTCATTAGAATAAAAATCGATTGTAATTTGTCCGGCTCCGTCCTGTTTTTGCTTACAAGTAACTTTAGTACCAAAAATAGTTCTTAATTTATTTTCAATATCTCTTTGGGCAATTAGTTCGGAACTGTTTTCAGTGTTGCTTTTACGTGAGGTACTTTTTTTACCTTCAGTAATTTTTTTACAATTTGCTCCACTTTCCGCACAGAAAGACTTTCTTTCTTAATTTTGCTTAATAATTGCAATTGTAAATTACTATCATAAAGATTAATAAGTGCACGCGCATGACCGGCTGATATTTCATTTTTAATAATACTTTCTTGAACTTCCGATGGCAGTTTTAGTAGTCGGATTGAGTTTGTAACAGTTGTTCTATCT
The DNA here is from genome assembly GCA_024275455.1 of Bacteroidota bacterium. Lineage (GTDB taxonomy): Bacteria > Bacteroidota > Ignavibacteria > Ignavibacteriales > Melioribacteraceae. The sequence goes on from JAJRZB010000007.1 coordinate 839, forward strand.
TTTCCGACTTTTTCAGAAACTTGTTCCTGGGAGAGGTTGCATTCATCTATTAAACGTTTGTAAGCTTTGGCAACTTCAATGGCATTTAACTTTTCACGCTGAATATTCTCGATTAAAGCTAAAGCCAGCATAGCTTCTTTGGAATCGACTTTTATAATGTAGGCGGGAATAGTTTTATAACCGATTTCTTTACAAGCTCTGAACCTTCTCTCACCTGATATTAGTTCGTAAAAGCCATTTTCTGCTCTTCTAACTGTAATAGGTTGAATTAAACCGTTTTGAAGAATTGATTTTTTTAGTTCTTCTAAAGTTTTAGGATCAAACTCAATCCTTGGTTGATAAGGATTTGGGATTACTTTTTCGGTTTCTATTTTTACAAGAATATCTTGCGAAGTTCCATCATCCGAACTTAGTTTAGAATCAATTATCTCTACAGGCTTCTGAAGATCCTTATTGAAATTAGGATTTATTAAAGCATCAAGTCCCCTGCCCAATCCAGTTTTATGTTTACTCATTTATGTTGCTCGTTGTTTCTTTATGATTACTTCTTTTTATAACTTCTGCTGCCAATGAAATATAATTTTTAGCTCCTGTATAAATTGCATCATATAAAATTACCGGTTTGGCAAAACTTGGTGCTTCAGAAATTTTTACATTTCTATGAATAATAGTATTGTAAACTTTTTCTCCAAAGTATTTTTTTACTTCGTCAACAACTTGATTGGAAAGATTCAAACGTTTATCATACATAGTAAGTAAACACCGTTAATAAGAAGTTGAGGATTTAATTGTTTGCGAACAATATTTATTGTATTTAATAATTGTCCTAAACCCTCCAGTGCGAAATATTCGCACTGAACGGGAATGATTACCTAATCAGCAGCAGTTAATGCATTTAATGTAAGCAGACTTAGAGATGGCGGACAATCAATAATAATATAATCATAATTAATTTCCGCCTCTTTTATAGCTTCTCTTAATAGTTTTTCCCTATTTTCAAAAGAAACTATTTCAACTTCGGCTCCAACTAAATCAATATCTGAAGGTAGAATATCCAAATTTGGCATATATGTATTTACAATACAATCTTCCAAACGTTCGTTTCCAATTAGAACTTCGTACACAGTTTTATCATTATCGTACAAGCCCAAACCGTGTGTTGAATTTGCCTGGGGGTCAATATCTATTAAGAGCGTTGTATATTCTGCTGCAGCAATAGAAGCTGACAAATTTATTGCTGTTGAAGTTTTACCAACTCCACCTTTTTGATTAGCTATTGCAATTATATTAGTCATTAAATCCTTTATTTATTTACACTTAAGATGTACTGCTTAGTTATAATAAATCCCTAATTTTTATAACTCAATTACTTCACCGTAATTCATTACAATGCTTTCATATCCTAACTTATTAACCTTACTTTTAAAATCATTAGGGTCGGCTTCAATTGGGGGCCATGTATTATAGTGCATTGGAATAGCAACTTTAGGATTTACAAATTCAACAGCTTTTACCGCATCATCAATTCCCATTGTAAAATTATCCCCAATAGGAAGCAGCATATAATCAATTGAATTCATTTCACCTATAAGTTTCATATCATAAAAAAGACCAGTATCACCGGTGTGATAAATTGTTTTACCATCAGCCGTAATTAAAACACCTGCAGGTTCTCCTGCGTAATTTCCTTCGGGAGTTTGAGAACCGTGATGAGCAATTGTAAATTTCACCTTGCCAAAACTGAAATTATAAGCTCCGCCAATATGCATATTATGAGCTGTAAAACCTTTCTCAGCACAATAATTAGCAAGTTCATTTACCGCTATAAATGTAGGATTAGTTCGTTCAGCAATTTTAAATGCGTCTCCAATATGATCACCGTGAGCATGCGTTAAAATAATAAAATCTGTCTTTTCAATTTCTTCCGATTTAACCGGAGAAGTAGGATTATTATCCAAAAAAGGATCGATTAATAAAACTTGTCCAGAATCTGTTGTAATCTGGAATGCTGAATGTGAAAAATAACGTAGTTTCATATTTTCACCTTAATTTTATTGAGAACAAAAATATAATAATAATTTAGGTTATTATGAATGGATTATTACGGGATGTTGTTTTGTAACATATGTAAATTTTTATAACACTTAATTAAGTTCTTAATAAAACTTTTATAAAACCCAAAATTGCCTGAATTGCTTTCATTTTACTGTTATCATTTCCGTAAACTGTTGGAATTTTTATAAATCCGATTTTTTAATTATTCTTAGCAAGTTTAACAATCATTTCGCTTTCTGCCTCAAACCCGTTATAATCGGGTAAAACATTATTCAAAATCTCAGTTTTAAACGCCCGGTAACCTGATTGACTATCTAAAATATCCGTTCCGGTTTTAAGTGACAACAATTTAGAAGTTAAAAAGTTACTTAACTTTCTCTGAATCGGCATTTTTATGTGATTTATATCTCTGCTCCCAATTACGCAATCATATTCAGAAATTGCTTCAATGAATTTTGGGATACTTTCGGGAGCATGCTGCATATCAGCATCTAATGTAATTGTTACGCTACTTTTTATTTAATAACTTTTTTTAAATCAGGTTTTAAGAGCTGCCCCTTTTCCCAAATTTTTACTATGCTTAAGTAAAATTATTTTTTCATCAGAAGGAATATTTTGTTCAGATTTGTCGTTAGAGCCGTCATTTACAAGGATAAGTTTATCTGCATATTTTAAAACTTTTTCAACAACTTCACCAATATGATGCTCTTCATTATAGAAAGGAATTACCGCAGTAATTTTATTTAGGTTTTCTGAAGTATTCAATAATTGATTTATATCCTTTTTCTTTAGCTCTAATCATACTTTTAGCTAAATGATTTTTCAAATTTTCCCTTGAAAGTCCGCTAATTAAATGTCCCTTTTCAGCAATAGAAATACTTCCGGTTTCCTCCGAAACGATAATACTAATAACATCGGCATCTTCAGTAATTCCAATACCCGCTCTGTGTCTCATTCCCAAATCCCTTCCGTCAATAGAGGTCATTTCAGTAAGTGGTAATGTACACCTTGCCGCTTCAATAATATTGTTATTAACAATAACAGCTCCATCGTGCAACGGACTTCGTGGAAAGAAGATAGACCTAAGTAGATTTTTATTTAACTTGGCATTTAAGACTTCCCCACTTTCAATTACACTTTTTAACCCGGTACTTTTTAGGTAAACAATTAATGCTCCGTGCTGATGCTGAGCTAACTCAAATGCTGATTCAGCTAAAATATCGGATACCGAACCTTCATCACTTTTTACAAAAATATTAAAGAGAGGATTCTTACCCAGAATAACAAGAAGTCGTCTTATTTCAGGTTGGAATAAAACAATAAAAGCTATTACCCAAACACTTGTTACCAAATTCAACAACCAGCTACCAGCTTTTAAACTTGCCGCTTGAGCAAGAAATGATAGTATAAAAATAATTGCAAACCCTAAAAATATTTGAGCAGCAATTGTTCCTTTAATTATTGTATAAAGTTTGTAAAAAATAACAGATACCAGAACAATATCAATTAAGTCAAGAAATGTGAACGGAAGAAACCCTATTTTGAATAGTTCAAACATTAACCGGTTTCTCCAAAATATTCATAGATTCAAATATTTTTTTCATCTGTACTGCATTTTTTACATTGTGAGTTCTAATGATTTGTGCTCCCTTCATTGTTCCAATTGTTTCCATAATAATTGTGGCATTTTCTCTTTCATCTATTTCTAAATTAAGAGATTTACCAAGAAAAGATTTTCTTGACAATCCAAGTAAAACCGGATAACCTAAATTATTAAATCTGCCCAAATTATTTATAAGATTAAAATTATCTGCTACCCTTTTTCCAAAACCAATGCCCGGGTCAATAATAATTTTCTCAACACCATTTTCTTGAGCTTTTGAGATTTGAATAGAAAAAAAATCATACACTTCTTCAACTACATTACTATAAAAGGGATTTGCCTGCATATTTTTCGGAGTTCCCTTTATATGCATTATAACATAAGGGATATCAAATTCAGAAACAAGGTGAAACATATTATCATCAAAAACACCGCCACTAATATCATTGATAATGTTTGCTCCGTTTAAAACCGCTTCCCTAGCAACCTCTGATTTAGTTGTATCAATCGAAATAATTATATCAGAATAGTTTTTTCTAAGATTTTGAATAACCGGAATAACTCTTTTTAATTCCTCA
>JAJRZB010000035.1 GCA_024275455.1 Bacteroidota bacterium
AATTTATCGGAGGACCCGAATATTGAAATTCGTTTGGAAGACCAGTATTGGGAAATGAAAGATGCTGCTGTGGTTTTTGAGAGAAAAGATTTAGCAAAAGGGGAAACAAAATATTTTTATCACGGTAATGACGGCACAAATATGCCGTGGAATGATACTGCCCAATTAAACTTGATGAAACCGGAAGTTAGGGAGGCACTGATCCGGAAAATATTTGATGTGGCAAAAAAGTTTTCGGTTATCCGTTTTGATGCTGCAATGACTTTAGCTAAAAAACATTATGCAAGGCTTTGGTTTCCCGAACCGGGCAAAGGAGGGGATATCCCTTCCAGAGCAGATTTTGCAATGACCAAAAGAGAATTTGATAAGCATTTCCCGAATGAATTTTGGAGAGATGTTGTTGATAGAATAAATGATGAAATGCCGGAGACACTCCTTTTGGCTGAGGCTTTCTGGCTTATGGAAGGTTACTTTGTAAGAACCTTGGGTATGCATCGAGTATATAACAGTGCTTTTATGAATATGATGATGAATGAAGAAAATGCAAAGTACCGTGAGTTAATTACTAACACACTTGAATTTGAACCGGAAATATTAAAGCGTTATGTTAATTTTATGAGTAACCCTGATGAAGAAACTGCTATTGAACAATTTGGAACGGAAGATAAATATTTTGGTGTACTTGTTTTAATGTGCACGTTACCCGGTTTACCAATGTTCGCTCACGGCCAAATAGAAGGTTACACTGAAAAGTATGGTATGGAATACAAAAGGGCTTATTATGATGAACAACCAAAACAATGGTTAATTGAACGGCACGAGCGCGAGATATTTCCACTGCTGAAAAATAGATATATTTTCTCGGAAATTGAAAATTTTTGGATTTATGATTTTATAGATTTGCAAGGTAATGTAAATGAAAATGTATATGTCTATTCGAATAAATTTAATGAGAAAGCGGGCTTAGTACTTTTCAACAATAGTTATCAGGCAGCAGAGGGGACCTTTAGTTTTTCCAGACAAAAGTTGTCGGGCAACTCTTCAAATGGAAACGGATTATATAATATAAGTATTGCAGAAAATTTAACTATTACAAATAGTGATTCTCATTTTTACATTTTCAAAGAAGCTGCTTCCGGGTTGGAATATATTTTTAGCGGTAGACATATCCATAAAAAAGGATTACACTTTAAAATGAATGGGTATGAGTACAAAGTATTTCTAAAAGTTACAGAGGTATTAGATTCTTCCGGAATTTATTTTGATTATTATTTAAATAATCTTGGTAAAGGAATTAGAAGCATCAAAAAAGATATAGATAATATTAGGTTAAATCCAATTCATAAATCATTTTTAAAATTATTGAGCAAGAATAATATTGAAAAATATCTAACTTTTTTGAACTCTTCTGAAAAATCGAATAATGAATGGAACCTGTATTGTGATAAATTATCTGTAAAATATTTAGAACTATTAAAAAATATTACCGGCTTTTATGATAAAGAACTTAAAATAGAAAAGTATTTAAATAAATTTATATCTCAGTTGAATAACCACAGAGAAGCTGTTTTATTGATTAACGAGAATTTTGCTAAAACAAAAATCAAACGAAATAAAGAGATTCTGAATTTGTTTTCTTCAAAGAATGAAAAGAACAAATTAGTAATTCATTTAATATTTAATGTTGTCTCAAATATTAATGAAATTTATAGCGAACATTTATCCAAACATTCAATTTCTGATTTAAGGTTAACAATTCCAATAAAAACTCTTCTTATTGAAAGAACAAATTATGAAGGGGAAATTACTCGTAAAATTTTGTATCTAAATATTCTGTTAAAATATAAAAAGTTATTTTCCGGGTTAAATAATGTTTCTGCTGACTTTTTAAAATTGAGAAGTCAGAAAAAACTTTTTGAATACTTGGTAGAATCAACAAAAGATTTGAGAGACGGATTTTCTAAAAACGAGTTTTTTACTTCTTTTATTGATGTAAATGAATATAAAGGAGTAGTTTATTATAGTAAAGAAAATTTTGAAAAGCTGATTGACTTTTTAACTATTTACATATTTTTGAAATATTTTGAATTAAATAAAATAACCCAAAAAACATCTAAAAAGGAAGAAGAACATCATTTAAGGTTTTTAAAGAAAATTTATTCAATAAATTTATATCTCAAAACCACTTCTCAAAAATCGAAATATATTTTTAAAGAGTTGTTAAATAATCTTGGGTTAGAGAAGAAATAACATATGCTAAAAACTTTTTAGTTTTCGGTAAATGAATCTTGCAGTAATTGCAAGGAATGTTTTTATGATAGCTCGCCCGAATTCTTTTTTGGCAGAAATCTATCTTTAGAATAGAGGTTGAAATAAACAGATTGCTTCTCCCGATAACCTCACAAGGATACAACATCGGGATCGCAATGACACCTTTTTTACTTTCTGTCATATTGAAGGAGTTTGTTTTTTGAACGACTGAAATATCTCCAATATTATTAGTAATGAGATTCTTCATTTCGACAAAAAACGTCTTCATTCAGAATGACAAATATTGGCTATGCAAACATACGATGACAGACATATTTTGAATCTAATTCTGATAGCCACTTTTGGTTTAGTATACTTTTAAAAGATATTGAGATATACCTGGCACTTTTAAAGTGCCAGGCAGTTGGATAAATTTGGATAGCTAATTAACCAATTCCTTAGCCAGCATTTCATTGATTGAGGCAGCAGCTTTACGTCCTTCACCCATTGCAAGAATTACAGTTGCAGCACCTAATACAATATCTCCACCGGCAAAAATTTTATCCATTGAAGATTTTTGTTTTTCATCAACAACAATATTTCCCCATTTGTTAGTTTCCAAATCGGGTGTTGTTTGGTGAATTAAAGGATTACTTCCGTTACCAATTGCAACAATAACCGTATCAACATCAATTGTAAATTCGCTTCCTTCAATAACAACCGGTCTTCTTCGTCCTGAAGCATCAGGTTCGCCTAATTCGTATCTAAGGCATTCCATTGCTCGTACTCTTCCTTTTTCATCTCCAAGAATACGTTTCGCATTTTCTAAAAAGTGAAATTCTATTCCTTCTTCTTTTGCATGCAAAACTTCTTCTCTTCTTGCCGGCATTTCTACCTCAGTCCTTCTGTAAACTACATAAACTTTTTCTGCCCCCAATCTAAGAGCCATTCTTGCAGCATCCATTGCAACATTACCACCACCAAGAACTGCTACAATTTTCGACGGATAAATTGGTGTATCGGAATTTTTCTTATCGAATGCTCTCATTAAATTTGCACGGGTTAAATATTCATTGGCAGAAAATACACCTACCAAGTTTTCACCTTCAATTCCCATAAATAGAGGAAGCCCGGCTCCGGTCCCGACAAATACTGCATCAAAACCGTCCTTTTCAATTAAGTCGGTTAATTTTCTAGTTCTTCCAACTACAAAATTTTTCTGAATTTTAACACCCATTTTTATAAGTGTATCAATCTCTTCATCAACAATACTGTTTGGTAAACGGAATTCAGGAATTCCGTACCTCATTACTCCGCCTAATTTATGGAAAGCTTCAAAAATAGTTACGTCATGTCCTTCTCTTCTAACATCTGCCGCAACTACAAGTCCTGCCGGACCACTGCCCACAATAGCAACTTTTTTACCGGTTTCAGGTTTTACTTCCGGAATTTTTACAGTACCTTGGTCTCGCTCCCAGTCAGCTGCAAATCTTTCCAATCTTCCAATGGCTACAGATTGGTCAATATCTTTCATTGCTTTCCCGACTGCACAAGTAAGCTGGCATTGCGATTCTTGAGGGCAAACTCTTCCGCAAATTGAGGGCAAAAGACTTGCTTCTTTTATAACATCAACCGCACTTTGAAATTCTCCGTAAGCAATGTGTTTGATAAATCCAGAAATATCTATTTTTACAGGACAACCGTCAACACAAGGCTGTTTAACACACTCAAGGCATCTTAGAGCTTCAACTCTAGCCTCCTCCATTGTATAGCCGATTGCCACTTCTTCAATGTTATGTGCTCTTTCATAAGGAGCTTGAGCGGGCATTTCCTGAAGCGGGATTTTCAATCTATCTTTTGGTTTTAGATTATCAACATTATGAATGTAGTCATTCAAAATTTTTTTAGCATTTGCACTTAAAATGTCGGGTGACTGATAACTCATTTTTTAACCTCATTCATTTCTAAAATTTTCTGATTTGCCAAACTATCAATATAGCATGCGTGTTTTTCATGTTCTATATCATCGTATGAATGGAGTCTTGCCATCATATTATCAAAATCAACCAAATGACCGTCAAACTCGGGCCCGTCTACACAAACAAATTTAACTTTACCTCCTACATTTACTCTGCATCCTCCGCACATTCCGGTACCATCCACCATTATTGTGTTTAATGATACTTCTGTATAAACATTATATGGTCTTGTTGTTTCGGCACAAAATTTCATCATTATCGGAGGTCCTATTGCAATTGCCATATCAGGTTTATTTTCACGTTCGCATATTTCTTTTAGAGGTTCCGTAACGAGGGCTTTTCTTCCGTAGCTGCCGTCATCGGTACATAAAATAAATTCATCAGCAATTTTTTTCATTTCATCTTCCATAATTACCAGTTCTTTATTTCTTGCCCCGATAATTGTTATTACATGATTTCCTGCTTCTTTTAAAGCTTGAGCAATCGGGTGAAGGGGAGCAACTCCAATACCTCCGCCAACACAAACTACTGTTCCGTAATTTTTAATGTGTGTTGGGTTTCCCAAAGGTCCTACTAAAACCGGAATATCATCTCCCACATTAAGTTTGGATAATTCATCGGTTGTAAGTCCTACTACTTGAAATATTATTGTTATTGATCCCTCATTTTTATCTGCGTCTGCAATAGTTAAGGGAATTCGTTCTCCTAAATCCTCATCAATTTGCAGAATTATAAATTGGCCGGCTTGTCTTTCCTCAGCTATTAAAGGAGCTTCCAGTTTCATTTTATAAACATTTTCAGAAAGTTGTTTTTTTAAAAGTATTTTTGCCATTTACTTACCTGTAGAATAATGTGAACAGTTTATCATATAATAAGATATTATCATCTTAAAATTAATAAAAAAAAATGAAAGGACAATCAAAATTTAGTATTTGTATAACATTCTACTTGATATGTTACAAGTTGTAGGCTATAATAAACTCAAAATTATTTATTTCTAAATTTTCAAAACGATTGAACGGGTATTCAAATGAAATAGCTTCAGTGGGAAAATTATATAATAACTTTAGATCAAATTTTTTACTAAA
>JAJRZB010000381.1 GCA_024275455.1 Bacteroidota bacterium
AAAACTTTATTTTGTAAAAATATATTTAATCTTAATTCAATCTTCTAATTTTAATATTTCTATACCAACAATCATCTCCATGATCTTGAAGAACTATATGAGCATCTTTGTGTAAAGTAAAATTCGGATGATTTTTATATTTACTTTTTTTAAAAATTTTTTCAAATTCAGGTGTATTTGTATCAACTTCTACAACTTTTACTCCATTCAGCCAATGCTCAATATGATTTTTATTAAAAATTATTCGAGAAGTATTAAATTCACCGACAGGTTTAAGTGTTTTACCTTTTGCTTCAATCAAATCATATAATGATCCTGCTCTATGAGTAGGATTTATATTATCAGAATGCTTGGCATCGTCCAGAACTTGAAATTCATAACCAAGTGCGTGGCTGGATCCGTTTTTAATCGAGACCTCTTCTGAGACATTATATTTAACACCACTATTGCCTCCCTCACTAATTTTCCATTCAAAAGTTAATTCAAAATCTTTAAAGGTTTCATCGGTCATTAAATCACCGCCTTTTAGCGGTTGACCGTCTGGCATAGTTGGAACATCCCCGCTAGCAATTTTCCTAATTGTACCATCCTCAATTTTCCAATGCCCCTTAGGTACTGAATCAATACCAATTCCTCGCCAGCCGATAAAAGTTTTACCGTCAAAAAGTAATTGCCAACCATCATCAATCTCAGTTTTGGTTAATGAATTATTAGATTTTACAAGTTCCTTGCTCTTTTCATTATTATTCTCTTGAGATGTACATCCGAAAATAGTTAAAAAAGCGAGCATTAAAATCAATAAATATTTCATTTAATATTTCTCCAAATTTTTAAATATTGCTGTTATGATTTTTACACAATTAATAAAGGTTAGTTAGGAAACCATTTGCTCCCAAATTTCTCTCTGTTCTATAAGTGCTTTGATTTTATCTTCAGGGTCTGTTCTGCATTCTAGTAAAATCCACCCTTTATAATTCTTTTTAATTAACAAATCCATTAAATCTTTGTAAGGATAGTCACCAATATTGAGTTCTCTAATATGAACTGTGTCACCTAACTTATTTTTAACTAAATTAAAATTATATTCCAATCCACCATTTACTAAATCTTCAGAATTTGAATTCCAGCAAACTACAGCATTCTGATGATCAGCAACCTTCATAATTGCTTTAATATTTGGTAACAATTGAGTTCCTTTTCCATGGACTTCAAGTCTAATTTCCTGACCATAGTATTCTCCAAATTTGGCAAGCTCATTTAACGATTTTCCAATTTGTGTAATTGTTTTTTTCTTTGGAATACCTTTATGAAATCCATTCGGTTTTACTTTTATTCCACTTCCACCAATATCATAACTTAACTTTATACACTCTTTTGCAATATTTATCGAATTCTTAAGCTCTTCCTTATCAGGGTAATCAAATCTTTGATTTGTTCCCATACCTAAAAATTTCACATTACTTTCAGTAAAAAGAGATCTAATTTTTGCTCTTTCTGATGGATTTAGATTAATGGTAACACCGTGAGCATGTTCAACTCTTAACTCAACACCTTTTATTCCGGCTTTAGTACAATTTTTAATAATAGTAGGAACGTCCCAATCTTTTCCCCACAGATAAGTTACCAAACCTAACTTCATTCTAGATTTTTTTATAAATTTTAATTTTGAGAATAAAGTTTGCGGAATTAAGGAGGCACCTATTATTACAGAGGAATATTTTATAAACTCTTTTCTACTTATATTATTCATTTAGTTTTTCTTTTCATTTAAGTAAGGGATAATAAAATAATACCTTTTAAAAACATTTAGGTGCTCAACTTAATTAGGTAAATCAATGTTTATTAATACAGGGAAATGATCTGAAGGATACCTTTGATTAACAATATCACAAATAACAGCATAGTTGTTAACTAAAATATCCTTGCTGGTAAAAATATAATCAATTCTCTTTCTAACAGGTTTGCAAATGTCAAATCCAGAATAAGTCCCTTCGGGTCCAAAAGGTTGTTCAATTGTAGCAGACCTGGAATCATTAAGCTTTTTAGTAATCATATTAATTGGAGATTCATTAGGTGTTAGATTAAAATCTCCCATCAAAATCATAGGATGATTTTGCTTATTAATAAAGAACATCTTTTGTAAAACAAGCTCAGCAGATTTTTCTCTGGCAATTATTCCTTTATGATCAAAATGTGTATTGAAAACAAAAAAACTAATACCAGTTTGCTTTTCCTTTAATAAAATATAGGTACATATTCTATTTAAAGACGCATCCCAACCTCTAGAAGGTAATTCCGGTGTTTCTGAAAGCCAAAAAGTATTTGCGTCAATTTTTACGAACTTATTTACATTATAATATATAGCACTAAATTCACCATCACCTTTTTCTTTAACATCTGCTCTACCAACTCCAACAAAGCTATAATTTTCTAAGTTTTCATCTATCCATTTTACTTGATGTTTCAAACCTTCTTGAATTCCAAATATATCCGGTTTGTAATAATTCAATTGAGCTAATAAAAAATCCTTTCTAAACTGCCAACTATTCAACGAATCATTTTGTGTATCTAATCGAATATTGTAGGTCATTAAGTAAATATTTTGAGAAAAAAGAAAATTTGATGTTATTAAATAAAGAAGAGTTAAAATCAATATTTTTTTCATTTTATATTTGTTTTACGTAAGTCTTTTAAAAAACTTCTCAATAATTTTTTCCACTAATAATATTTAATGATTGAAGTGTTTATTTTAGCAGATAACTTTTCTGTAAAACTACTTTTTATCAATGAAAAAACATTTGCTATAAATCTAAATAATTTCAGATAGTCTCTTATTTAAAATATTCTTTTAAATCAATATATATATATGGTCTGCTAGCTGCAATCTCTTGATCTTTCGCATAGGAAACCCACATTTCTAAACTCGTAGCATCATAAACAACATCTTCTAAATTACCATTGTCATCAGCTACAAGCCTTGATAATTCAATCATTTTTTCTGAATTAAATTTGCCATAATTTTCTGTTAAAAATTTATACGCATCTTCATTTTTCATTGTGTAATAGCAAACATTTTTCTTTATGTTTGGAGCCATTTCATCGCTTGGATCATTATCTTTCCAAATTGTTAATTTTGTTTCATCAGGGGACGAAACAAGTATTTTTGCTGCTCCAATTGATTCGGGTTTTCCATCTCCTACATAGAGGTGATAACGTTTAATTAATTTTGTTGTCTTGATCATGTTTAGTGCTTCATCAAGAGTATTAGCATCGTATAAGATATCTCTAAAAAGAGTTGAAAAGTGAGTTCCGTCTAAGTCAAAAGGATATTCATTATCAGGTGAAGCTCCTTTTTCACTTAAAACAATCCCTTTGGCATTTATCCCTGTATGAGCAGCAATATAACCGGCAAAAGTAGCTGAAGCATGAGGAATCCCTTCGTTGGGTAAATAAATAACT
>JAJRZB010000382.1 GCA_024275455.1 Bacteroidota bacterium
AAAAAAGTTTTTCACCTATTTTTATTTCATCATCATTGCACTCTTCACCACAATGATAACATATTAATTTCTGTCCTATTTCTACTTCGCTTGTACCTTTCAAAATTATATATATTTAAATAGTATTTGAGGTGTTTTTTATCGAATATTAAACACTAATATAATTCTAAAAATATTAATTAAAAAGAAAAAAAAATCTTATTTAAGTAGTTGTAAAATTTAATAGTTATTGTCTATTTTTTTATTAATTTTAATCATCTCAAAAAAATCTAATAATTATTTATTCAGCTAATGGAATTTAACTCAAATCAGCAATCCAAGTATTCCAATATATATTCTTTATTAAAACTATTTTTATTTCTTTACCTCTTCTTTCTCAGCTTACAATTAATGGGCGACGGAATGAAATTGTTTGGTAAAGGTTTTTCCAAAACATTAATTGAAACTACTACAAATCCGTTTATAGGATTGTTTATTGGTATTCTTGCAACATCAATGATTCAAAGTTCTTCTTCAACAACATCTATGGTTGTTGCAATGGTAGCCGGTGGAGCTTTTTCAACAAATCCGGAAATTTCAATTAAACTTGCCATTCCTATTGTTATGGGTGCAAACATTGGAACTTCAATAACAAATACAATTGCCTCTTTGCCTCAAATTAAAAGGGATAACGAATTTAAACGAGCGTTTGCTGCTGCTACTGTTCACGATTTTTTTAATATATTAGCCGTAATAATATTATTTCCGCTTCAGTTGGCTACAAATTTTTTAGGAATTGCCGCAAAAGAATTGGAAATTTTATTTCAGGGGGTTGGAGGGGCAAAATTTTTAAGTCCCGTTAAAGCAATTACAAAACCAGTAGCTAAATATTTTGAATCGCAATTATTATTATTATCTGACGATAAAAATATTATTGCATGGGTAATTGTAATTTTAGCTTTATTGATTTTATTTTTTGCACTAAAATCAATGGTTGATGTTCTTAAATCTATTGTAATTGAAAAAGCAAAAGCTTGGTTTGATAAGTTTCTTTTTAGAAATGCAATCAGAGCTTTTTCAGTTGGAGTATTACTTACTGTTCTTGTTCAAAGCAGTTCCATAACTACTTCTTTAATTGTGCCTATGGCTGGTGCAGGGTTATTAACTTTATCACAGATATTTCCATATACATTAGGTTCAAATATTGGTACTACAATTACTGCTATTTTAGCTGCTTTGGTAACCGGTAACGATGCAGCTATTATTGTCTCTTTTTCTCATTTATTATTTAATATTTTCGGTATAGTTATAATTTATCCGTTTAGAAAACTCCCAATTACAATGGCATCAAAATTTGCCGAATATTCTACAAAAAGTAAATTGGTTCCGGTTTTGTATATTGTAATTGTATTTTTTGTAATTCCGTTGTTATTTGTTTTTCTATTTACTTAAAGGTGTTAAAATGTTAAAAGAAATTATTTCCGTGTTTACAAGTGATAGTCTTTTAGACAGAGCTTATAAAAGATCATTTGAAATGTTAGATTTAACTCATGAAATGTTTTTAGAGGCTATTAATGTTCTAAGGCATACAGAAACAAACCAAGTTAGTTTTGATATAAACGACCAAGATATTGC
>JAJRZB010000383.1 GCA_024275455.1 Bacteroidota bacterium
ATTTTAATCGAACTATCTTAGAATTGAAACCAACATTATAAATAGTGTTGAGATTAAATTTGAGAGTAGTCTTTAATTTTAGCTTTTTTCAACCTAAAACATTTGTAAATATGCGAATAAATATTAGTTTGCGATAAATATCCTTATATCAACTATTTAAATACACAAAGAATAATAAGGATATATTTTGTTTGTGATACGTTCTTTGGCATATTGGATAAATATTAGATATGCAAGATAGTGTAAATAATAAGTAAACAATTAAATACTTTTTTCCTTTCATTATTAACATTTACTTCATCTATTCCATTTTATTTTATAATTTGTTATTGCCCCTTCACAAATGCTAAAATTGTTTTAGGAAAAGTATCAGTAGCAACAAGAAAACCTTTTATTTTTCCGTTATATCTTGCCAAACCTTCCCAATTTCTACTATCGTTTTTAAGTAAAGTAAAATAAAGCGGAGGTTTTTCCAGAAGTTTTATTCCGCTGTCTGTATATTGAAATTCAACCAATCTTTCTACAGCTTTTGATTTTATATGTGATTTTCCAATTCCATATTTTTCAATAAGTAAATCCTTATCCATTTTTAGTTTTTTAATATCACCCGGATATAAATAATTTATTGCCCAAAATTTTCCGTCTTTATCTGCTGAAGTCGCATCTGTAATCCTATATTCAATATGCGGAAATTCTATTTCCTTAACAAAGTGAAGGCTTTTATCATAAATGGAAACTACCGGTTTGGGATTTATAGCATCTCCGTTGGCTTCGTAAATAGGAATAATTTTATTGCGGTAATATAAAATAGTTTCGTCACTTAAATTATGTATGTGCAATTTAGAATTAACCAGGGTAAGTGAATTTTTATTCAGACTGATTTTTTTAAGTAACGGATCAATTATTCCCATTATTAAAAATGTTTCCGTTTCTCCATTATTCAGACTTTCTATTGAAAAATAAACAGTATCATTATTTGTTGTTACGGCTTCAAAACCAGAACCTATTTGGAATAAATTGGAAAAGTCTTTTAAGTCAATTGTAAAAAAATCTGTAGCTAAAGAAGATTTTTTATCGCCGTTTAGGTAATTATCAATTTGTTGTTTTTTAATGAAAAATATTTTCCCTAATCCGTTTTCACTATATCGGTCAGGATATTGAGGGAGCAAAATTAAATTATCTTTATACCAGCACAGCCCGGAAATTTCCGATTTTCTTTCGGCAATTTTTCCGGTTAACGGAATTTCAACAACTTCTGTTTCTTCAAGAATTTTACTATTAGGATAATTATTTGTAAGGATATCCGGTGAGCATGATAATAATACCAAAGCTAATGCAAATACAAGAAATTGACTTATAACTTTAATAATATAAAAAGATTGGAAGATTGTTAATTACAACCAATCAATCTGTTTTTAAAACCCCGGCATTTTCATTTCTTCAAAATCAGCAGGCGGATTAAACAAACTACTTTGCAATGATTGTTTATTAATTTCCGTTGCTTCAAATCTGGATGTTTCATTACCGTTTTCATCTCTGGTAATTACTAAAATTGGGAAAAACCCATTATTTTTAAGCGAAGAACTCCAGCCTGGAGAAAATCCGCCACCCATTGGACTTTTCATCAGCATAAAATTGCCAAGTTCTTCTGTAACCCATGCTTCTACTTCATTATCTTCTTCCTCATCTTTAAATATCCATTGAGAGCACTCGTAACCTAAAATTGTTTTGGTTTTACCCGTACGATATTTATTGATATCAAAATCTTTTTCTTCTTTTTTTACTTCTTTATTCTTGCCCATCATGTTTTGAATTTTGCTGAATATGGAATTATCCAAATCCATATACATTTTTTGCTCTGGCATTAGAACAATTGATTTATCACTATTTTTAATAAAGACAGCTTCATTATTATTGCCGAATTCCATTCTTAAATTATCGCCTTTAATAAAATAATCCATTGTAAACTCATCATCATTATGAATCATTTTAAACTTAATTTTACCTTCAAAAGATTGAGCAAAATTTAGGCTACTGACTGATAATAATAGAAGTAAAAAGTAATTAAATGTCTTATTATGTATATTCTTTTTCATCGTATTATCTCCTTGTAAATAAATAGTGCTATATTAATTTACAATTAAATTTTAATTTTGGAAACCCAATTTGGATAAAATGTTTGGGCTAATTAAGCATTGTAGAATTAAAGAGAAAGTATAAATATTGTTAACTATAAATAAACTAAGAAAAGTTGCTTACCCTAAAGAACATGGTTCTTGGGGATTTTTAATTGAACCGTTATTATTAGCCCTATTGGTTGCTTATACAAATACCGGTCTCTTACTTGCATTAAGTACGTTCGTAATTTTTCTTGCCCATCAACCGGTAAGGATTTTACTTAATAATCATGACAAAGTATTAAAACAAGTTGCTTTAATTGTTTTAGTAGTCTATTCAGCGTTAGTAGTGTTTTTATTAAGTGAAATATTTAGCCAAGTGGAATATGAAATACTGTTCCCTTTTGCAATAGCAATCGCAATGATGTTCTTCTTTCTTATTTTAGAACTGCTAAAGTTAGGAAGATATCTAATTGTTGAGTTTATTGCACCGGTTGCAATTTCGTTAATTGGTTTGAACATAGCATTATTTGATGGATGGACGGTTAACAATCTAATTGCTTTTGAGATAGTTTTGCTTTCCAGAGCTATACCAACAGTACTTTATGTTAATGTAAAACTGCTGTTTTTTAAAAAACTAAAAACAAATTTATTGCCTCTTAGAATCTCAGAAGTTTTCTTTTTGGCAATTACTATAATTCTATTCATTTACTGTTATATTCCATTTTTATCAATCATAGCAGTTTTAATGTTTATTACAAGATCATATATCGGCTTATTGCCAAGAAATAAAAACGAAAATGTAAAAAAACTAGGAATAAAGGAGTTCATTTTTGGATTTTCATTTGTGATTATTAATGCTATTGGTTATTTATTAAATATATAATCTAAAAGTTTATTACTACCTAGGAGAAATTAAATGGGAAATAAAGAAGACTTCTTAAAAGATACTATTCAACATATAGATATAAAACAGAACAATGTTATTAAACTTGTAGATGCCATGGAAAAAATGGCATTCTCCGCACGTGATTTAAATAGAGCTGCAAATATTTATAACATGATGTTGGAAGACAAAGATACCTCAATAATTTTAACCCTTGCAGGCAGCTTGTTCAGCGCCGGATTGAAAAAAGTAGTATTCGATTTAATTGAAAACAATATGGTTGATGCAATTGTATCGACCGGTGCAATTATGGTTGACCAAGACTTTTTTGAAGCTCTCGGGTTTAAACATTACATTGGAACTCCTTTTAGCGATGACAACGAGTTAAGAGATTTACATATCGACAGAATTTACGATACATACATTGATGAAGATGAATTAAGAATTTGTGATGACACTACAGCAGAAATATTTGACAGTTTGGATCCCCGCCCCTATTCATCAAGAGAGTTGCTTTGGGAGTTTGGCAAATATTTAGAAAATAACGGCGGACCCAAAGTTGATGATAGCGTAATTTATGCTGCATATAAAAATAATGTTCCAATCTTTGTCCCGGCTTTTTCAGATTGCTCAGCCGGATTTGGAATAGTTATGCATCAGCATAAAAATCCAAATAAGCATTTGTCTTTCGATTCGGGAAAAGATTTTTTAGAACTAACAAAAATAAAATTAAATACAAAAGAAACCGGTATATTTATGATTGGCGGTGGAGTACCTAAAAACTTTACTCAAGATATAGTTGTTGCTGCCGATATTTTAGAAGAAAATGCCCCTATGCATAAATATGCAATTCAAATTACTGTTGCAGATGAACGAGATGGTGCACTCTCCGGTTCAACATTAAAAGAAGCAAGCTCTTGGGGTAAAGTTGAGACTACGTTTGAGCAAATGGTTTATTCAGAAGCAACTATTGTAATGCCATTAATAGCCGGATATGCTTATCACAAAGGGGCTTGGAAAAATAGAGATAAAAGAGAATTCCAAAAATTATTTGTAAAATAGTTTAATTTTAAGAATATAAATTTTAAGGAGTGAATTTTATGTTTAGTGCAGAAACTTATATCAATCGTAGAAACGAATTAAAAAAGAAATTCAAGAAAGGAATTTTACTATTTATAGGTAATAATGAAGCTCCAATGAATTTTGCAAGTAATACTTACCATTACCGGCAAGATAGTACGTTCTTATATTATTGGGGAATAAGTCAGCCAAATTTAGCTGCTGTAATTAATTTAGATAAGGACAATGAGACTATTTTTGGTGATGACAGAGCAGTTGATGATATTGTCTGGATGGGAGAAGAAGAAAGTCTTGAAGTTAAAGGTAAAAAAGTCGGAGTAGAAAAGACCAAACCATTTGAAAAGCTTAAAAATATTATAAGCAAAGCTGTTAAAAAAAACCGAAAGGTTTATTACCTTCCTCAGTACAGGCAAGACAATATATTTTTACTAGAAGATTTGCTTGATATAAAACATTCAAAAATTAATGAACGTGCTTCAAAAAAATTTATAAAGGCAGTTATTGCACAAAGATCAATAAAAAGTAATGAAGAAATAAAAGAAATTGAAAAGGCTTTAGATATTAGTTATGA
>JAJRZB010000384.1 GCA_024275455.1 Bacteroidota bacterium
GGTAATACCAAAACCAACAAAATTCCGAGAAGGGTAATTAGTAATTTAACAATTCGCTTATTATTTAAAAGTTTAAGAGACATATAAAATACAATTTCAGTTGGTTGTGGATTTCCTAATAACTAATTTAACAAAAATGAATTAAAAATTTTCGTGATATTTTTTATTGAGGTAATTATGGAATACAATATTAATGGATTAAGAGTCTTTACAAAAGGAAATAAAAATAATAACACAATTATTTTTGTGCACGGTTTTCCTTATGATCATACAATGTGGAACAACCAAATTGAAGAGCTAAAAGAAAACTATTACTGCGTAACTTACGATATAAGAGGTTTGGGCGAAAGTTATATTGGAGATGGTCAATACACTATGGAAGCTTTCGTATGGGATTTATTTTCAATTATGGATGGTTTACATATTGAGAACCCGGTTTTGTGCGGGCTTTCAATGGGAGGATATATTTCTTTAAGAGCCGTTGAAAAAGAACAAAACAGATTTTCCGGTTTAATACTTTGTGATACAAGATCAGAAGCAGATAATAATGAAGGTAAATTAGTGCGATCTAATGCAATTGATAAAATAAACGTGGAAGGAGTTGAAGCATTTGCAAATGATTTTGTACCAAAATGTTTCCACAATAAAACTCCGGAAAGAATGAGTGAGATGTATGAAAAAATATTAGAAATTACAAAAAGCCAAAACAGCATTGGAGTTAAGGGTAGTTTAATTGCAATGTTAAGCAGAAGAGATACAACACCTTCACTTAAGAATATTAAAATTCCTACTTTAATATTGGTTGGGAAAAAAGACACTTTAACTCCACCAAAGATTATGATAGCAATGGCAGATAAAATTAAAAAGTCAAAATTTGATATTGTGCCAAAAGCCGGACACATGTCCCCGCTTGAAAATCCGGAGTTTGTGAATAATAAGATTAGAAGATTTCTAGAAAAGAATTTTGATTAATAAAAACTAACTTTGTGAGAAACGTATTTTCCTTTTTCATAAACAAATTTTGCACTAAAACATTTATTTTCAAATAACCAATGGATGAAGATTTTATCTCCATCCCATAAATTTAATTCGATTAATTTTTCATTCGATATCCACTCTAAAGTTCCTTCCGGAGAGTCAATTAATTCACCTTCAAATTTTTTAAAGACAAAAACCCAAACATACCAATCATCAACTCCATCAAACATCGGGAAAGTTAAAAGTCCTTTCATTTCCGGATTACTTACTTTTAAGCCTGATTCTTCGTAAACCTCACGAATAGCACATTCTTCAGGGGTTTCACCTCGTTCCAGCTTTCCGCCAAGTCCGTTCCACTTTCCTTCATGGTAATCGTTTTCCTTTTTATTGCGATAGAGCATTAATGTTTTATCGTCTTTCATTACATAACATAATGTTGCAAGTTTCATAGTAGTTAAAAGTCCATTTTATGATATCATTTATTTTCGCTTATTTAATCCGTGTCATATCGAAAGAGTTCCGATGTTTTTTATCGGGACGATTGAGATATCTCATAACCCAAGTTCAATACTTAAATCTGTCCATTTTTTATTCTTACTTTCGATTAAATTTATTTTCTTTTCCCGTCTCCATTTTTTAATTTCTTTTTCTCTCCTAATTGCACTTTTAACATCAATTGTTTCTTCATAATAAATTAACTTATTCAAGTTGTACTTTGAAGTAAACCCTTTTACAAGTTTATTCTTATGTTCATACATTATTCTTCTTAAATCATTAGTCATTCCAACATACAAAACTTTATTATACTTATTTGTAAGTATGTAAACGTAATATGTTTTCATCTTTATTTTATTTTGATATGAGATTTCTCACCCAACAAATCCGTTAGCTAACGGACGTTGGGATTCGAAATGACAATAATTAATATCCTGCTCATCTAATTATGTCATATCGAAGGATCCCGAAAGCTTTCGGGAGACTGAGATATCTACGAAAATTAAAGTTCGAGATTTCTCTCCCGATAGAAAACATCGGAATCGAAATGACATTTTTTTGTTTTCCATACTTAAACAGCGTCATATCGAAGGAGTTGTTTTTTAACAACGCCTGTCCCGTGTTTTATAACTGGAAGATATCTCAAAACAAAGTTCTACTTAATTCTATTTTAACTTCCCAACCCTCTTACTTTCAATAAATAATTTTGTACGTAATCAGTAACACCTTCTTCAATACTTGAAATTGGTTTATCGTATCCGGCATTTCTTAGTTTATCTATGTTTGCCTCAGTAAAGTATTGGTATTTTTCTTTTAAAGTTTCAGGCATTTCTATAAATTCAATATTTAACGGAACATCCATTGCATTGAATAATTCAGTAACCAAATCAACCCAGCTCCTTGCTTTCCCTGTTCCCACATTAAACAAACCGTTTACATTTTTATTTTGCAAAAAATGTAAGGTAATATCAACTGCATCTTTTACATAAATAAAATCTCGCATTTGTTCGCCATCTTTATATTCCGGTTTGTACGATTTGAAAAGCTTTACTTTACCGGTTTCTTTTATTTGTCCGAACGCTTTATGAATCACACTTCTCATATCAGCTTTATGATATTCATTTGGTCCGTAAACATTAAAATATTTTAATCCGACAATTTCGCTTGCAATACCTTCACGCTGTGCCCAAAGATCGAACATGTGTTTTGAATAACCGTACATATTTAACGGCTGCAACTCGTTAAGTTTTGATTCATCATCAATATAACCTTTCGAACCATCACCATAAGTAGCTGCACTGGAAGCGTAAACAAATCTTCCTCCTTTTTCTAAAGTGTATTCAGCCAAAGCCTGCGAATATTTAAAATTGTTATGAAGTAAATAATCTGCATCTTTTTGTGTTGTTGAAGAACAAGCACCAAGATGAATTACAGCTTCCACTTGGAACGGAGCTGTATCATCCAAAACCATATCAATAAAATTTTCTTTGTGGAAAATATCGGCATATTTAAGTCCGACTAAATTTTTCCATTTTTCACTTTCTCCTAATCTATCTACTATGACTATATTATCTTCGCCGAGTTGGTTTAAACGCCATACCACAGCACTACCTATAAATCCGGCACCTCCTGTTACTATAATCATTTTTATCCTTTTAATTTTGTTAAAATACTTTATTGGCAAATTTAGTTATATTTAGGTTTCAGACAAAGAACGATTATACAATAACTAATTGGATTTTAAAATGAAAAGAGATAAAAATCTCGTAAACTTGTCGTCAGAACATCATGATGGCTTAGTAATTGCACTACGAATAAAAAAAGCTTTGGATAAGACCGATAATTATCCTTTGATTATTAACTATCTCAAGCATTTGTGGAGTTCGTTGAAAAATCATTTTAGCCAAGAAGAAGATAATTTTCTTCAAAGTCCGAATATTAATAACGAAAATGAACTGATAAAACGAATGCTGGACGAACACAATAGGTTTGAAGAACTGGTCAACAAGCTTTCGCCCGAAAGTGCAACATTAAAGGACGACTTAAAAGAATTTGCAGAACTGTTGAACGATCATATTCGCTTTGAATAAAGGGAACTTTTTCCTTATGTTGAAAATTCACTTACCGATGAAGAGTTAGCACAAATTGGAATACGTCTGGAGGAAACACATCAGGACTTGGATAAGAATTGGGGACCAAGATTTTGGTATTAACATATTATAATTTGAAAGATAAAAATCAATGTTATTTAACCAACTTACAAAAATACTAACCGAACAAATCCTTACTTTGGATGGTGCAATGGGCACTATGATTCAAAGATATTTGTTAACCGAAGAAGATTTTCGTGGTGAACAATTTAAGAATCACCCATGTAATATAAAAGGAAACAACGATATACTTTCCTTAACGCAACCAAAGATTATAAAAGATATTCATAAAGAGTATTTGGAAGCCGGCGCAGATATAATTGAAACAAACACATTCAGCGGTAATTCAATTTCTCAAGCTGATTACCAAATGGAAAAGTTTGTTTACGATATTAATTTTCAATCGGCTAAACTTGCCAAAGAAGCTGCGGCCGAAATAACCCAAAAGACACCCGATAAACCAAGATTCGTTGCCGGTTCAATGGGACCAACAACCAAAACACTTTCAATGTCATCTAAGGTTGAAGATCCGGGCTACCGCGATGTTACATTCGATGAAATGAAAAATGCTTATTACGAACAAGTAAGCGGGCTTATAGAAGGCGGGGCCGATATTCTTCTTGTGGAAACAATAACCGATACACTTAATGCAAAGTCTGCTCTGTTTGCAATCGAAGAATATTTTACCAAACACAATATAGCTTTACCTATTATGATTTCGGGAACCATAGTTGACCAAAGCGGAAGAACTTTATCGGGTCAAACCTTCGAAGCATTTTGGTATTCAATTTCTCACATTCCAAATTTACTAAGTGTGGGTTTAAACTGTTCGCTCGGACCATCACAAATGCGTCCGTTTATAGAAGAAGTTTCACGTCTTGTAACTTGCTTCGTAAGTATTTACCCGAATGCCGGTTTGCCAAATGAATTCGGGGATTACGACGAAACACCGGAAGTAATGTATAAAGTTCTTTCCGAATATGCTAAGAACGGTTCATACAATATTGTCGGCGGTTGCTGCGGTACAACGCCAGACCATATAAAAATGTTTTCCGAAATTTCCAAAGAGTTCGAACCGCGTAAAATTCCGAAGAAAGAAAAACTTTTGTGTTTAAGCGGACTTGAACCGCTCGTAGTAAGAAAAGAAAGCAACTTCATAAATATCGGCGAACGAACAAACGTAATGGGTTCCAAAAAATTTGCACGTTTGATAAAAGAAGAAAACTACACCGAAGCACTTTCCGTTGCACGTCAGCAAGTTGAAAACGGAGCTCAAATTATTGATATCAACATGGACGATGCAATGATTGATGCCGAAAGTGCAATGACAAAATTTCTAACATTAATTGCCGCAGAACCCGATATTGCAAAAGTTCCGATTATGTTGGATTCCTCTAAATGGTCTGTTATTGAAGCCGGACTAAAATGTTTGCAAGGTAAAGGAATTGTAAATTCAATAAGCCTAAAAGAAGGCGAAGAAGTTTTTAAAGAACACGCAAGAAAAATTCTTAACTACGGAGCCGCAACAATAGTTATGGCTTTCGACGAACAAGGTCAAGCCGATTCTTACGAAAGAAAAATAAATATTTGTAAACGTGCATACAAAATTTTAACCGAAGAAGTAAACTTCCAACCTGAAGATATAATTTTCGATCCGAATATTTTTGCCGTTGCGACCGGTATTGAGGAACATAATAATTACGCTGTAGATTTTATAGAAGCAACACGTTGGATAAAACAAAATTTACCTAATGCAAAAGTATCCGGCGGAGTAAGTAACGTTTCATTTTCTTTTAGAGGTAATAATACCGTTCGCGAAGCTATTCATTCTGTTTTTCTCTATCACGCAATTAAAGCCGGAATGGATATGGGAATTGTTAATGCCGGTCAACTTGAAATTTACGAAGAAATTCCAAAAGACCTTCTAGAACGCGTTGAAGATGTAATTCTTAACAGAAGAAATGATGCTACTGAAAGACTTATAGAATTTGCTGAATCTGTTAAAGGCATAAGTAAATCCAAAGCCAAAACAGAAGAATGGAGAACATGGAACGCAACTGAACGCTTAAAACACGCTCTTATTAAGGGAATCGATAAATACATTGAAGAAGATGTCGCCGATGTACTAAAACAATTACCGGAAGCCCTAGATATTATTGAAGGTCCTCTTATGGACGGAATGAACAAAGTAGGAGATTTATTCGGTTCAGGTAAAATGTTTCTCCCCCAAGTTGTAAAAAGTGCACGTGTTATTAAAAAAGCTGTTGCAATCCTTACCCCAATAATAGAAAAACAGCGAAAAACTTCAGAAGTTCAAAAAGCCGGAAAAATTCTTCTTGCTACTGTTAAAGGTGATGTTCACGATATCGGGAAAAACATTGTGGGTGTTGTTCTCGGTTGTAATAACTATGATATTGTTGACCTTGGTGTTATGGTTCCTTCCGAACATATTATTTCCAAAGCAAAAGATGAAAATGTTGATATGATTGGACTAAGCGGACTTATAACACCATCTCTTGAAGAAATGGTTCACGTTGCTACGGAAATGAAAAGGGAAAATTTAACAATACCTTTGTTAATTGGCGGAGCAACAACATCGAAAGTGCATACTGCAGTAAAAATTGAAGAACATTATGATGGCGGTGTTATTCATGTTCATGATGCTTCCAAAGCCGTTACTATTGCCGGACAATTACTAAGCAGAGAAACTCAAAAAGATTTTCTTGCAAATATAACAGAAGAATACAATTTACTTAGAGAAAATCATTCAAAAAAAACATCCGCAAAAAATAATATTTCAATTGAAGAAGCACGTGAAAACAAATTTACCATTAAATGGAATGAGCTTAATATTATTAAGCCAAACATAATTGGAATAAAAACACTCAATGATTTTCCTCTTGAAGAAATCGTAAATTATATTGACTGGACACCTTTTTTTATTGCTTGGGAATTCAAAGGAAAATACCCGGCAATACTAAATGACGAAAGGCTAGGGAGTGAAGCAAAAAAGCTCTTTAACGATGCTCTGAAATTAATGGATGAAATAATTTCTAAAAAATTACTGAAAGCAAATGCTGTGTTTGGGATTTTTCCCGCAAACTCTATTCATGATGATATTCAACTTTACACGGATGATAAGAGAAACACTGTTCTAACAACACTTCATACATTAAGGCAACAAAGTGATAAGGGCGAAAAATTTAGTAATCTTGCTCTTGCCGATTTTGTTGCTCCGAAAGAAACAAACATAAAAGATTACATCGGAGCGTTTGCCGTTACAACGGGAATTGGAGTTGATGAATTAGTTGACAAGTATGAAAAAGAAAATGACGATTACAATGCAATAATGGTAAAAGCACTTGCCGATAGGCTTGCCGAAGCATTTGCAGAATTGTTACATAAAAAATTACGAATTGAATTTTGGGGTTATGCAAAAGATGAAAATCTTACCAACGAAGATTTAATAAAAGAAAAGTATATTGGAATAAGACCTGCACCCGGTTATCCTGCACAACCCGATCATACGGAAAAGAAAATTTTGTTTGAATTGTTGGATGTGGAGAATAATACCGGAATTACCTTAACTGAAAGCTTTGCCATGTATCCCACTGCAGCGGTTAGCGGATTTTACTTTGCTAATCCTTTTGCCAAGTATTTTAATGTCGGTAAAATTAGCAAAGACCAAGTGGAAGACTACGCGAAACGAAAAGGTATGAGCATTGAAGAAATTGAGAAATGGCTTGCACCGGTTTTGAATTATAAGTAATACATTTTTTTAACACAGATTTTCCAGAGTCTGTTGTATGACTAAACTTCTAACTATGTCATATCGAAATGAGCCCCGATGTTTTTTATCGGGACGATTGAGATATCCCAAAACTAACAGATTTCTCATCCAACGAAAAATATTGGGATTCGAAACGACAAGTTCTTTCTATTCTGCAACAGTCTCTTTCCTGTCTGTGTAAAAAAATATTTTAATTAACCGACAAAAAGGAAGTTATACAAAATGAAAAGCTGCTGTACAATATTTTTATATATTATCTTATTCAATTTTCTCACAACTACAACCGCGCAAACAACAAACCAAGATTCACTCTACTTTGCCGAGCATTACACAAAGCAAGAAACAAAAATAAAAATGCGGGACGGAGTAAAACTCTTTACAGCAATTTATTCTCCGAAAGACAAAACCGAGCAACACCCCATCATTATTTGGCGAACGCCGTATAGTGTTGCTCCTTACAGCACAAACAATTTTCCTACAAGAAGGCTTAAAAGCTATTTGCATTTTATAAAAGAGAATTACATAATCGTATTTCAAGATGTTCGCGGAAGATTTATGTCCGAAGGCAAATATGTAAACATGCGTCCATACATTCCAAGCAAGAAAAACAAAATCGATATTGATGAAAGTACCGATGCTTACGATACAATTGAATGGCTGGTAAAAAATATTGATAATAATAACGGCAATGTTGGTGTTTGGGGAATTTCATATCCCGGTTTTTATGCTGCAATGGCAGCTATTGATGCACATCCGGCACTTAAAGCTGTTTCTCCACAAGCTCCTATTGCAGATTGGTTTATTGGGGACGATATGCACCACAACGGTGCTTTCTCGCTTATGATGGATTTTAATTTCTTTTCCGTATTCGGAATTCATCGCGATACTTTAACAACAGAATGGCCAAAAGCAATTCAACATCCGTCACCGGATGCTTACTCTTTTTTTCTTGAACTTGGTCCTCTTAAAAACATAAACAAAAAATATTACAAACATCAAATTGCTTTTTGGGATAGTACAATTGCTCACCCGAATTACGATTATTACTGGCAAGCAAAGAATACACTTCCGCATTTTAACAATATTAAACCGGCTGTTTTAACTGTTGGCGGTTGGTTTGACGGAGAAGATTTGTACGGAACACTTGGGACATATCAATCAATTGAAAAGAAAAATCATAATAATATTAACAAAATTGTTATGGGCCCTTGGCCCCACGGTGGTTGGGCACGTTCCGACGGGGAAAAGTTTGGAGACTTAAATTTCAAATCAAAAACCGGTAGATTTTATAGACATAATATTGAACTTCCGTTTTTCAATTACCACTTAAAAAACAAAAACTCTGATAATTTGCCAGAAGCATTTATTTTTGAAACGGGAAATAATAAATGGAGAAAGTTTGATAGTTGGCCGCCTGCAACCACTTTATCAAAAACTATATTTTTGCAACCAAACGAAAAGTTATCTTTCGAAAAACCAATTAAAAAGTGTACATCCGACTTTGATGAATATGTAAGTAACCCACACAGACCTGTGCCCTATACTGCAAAAATTCTTGATTCGAAAAGATTTTATAATAAAGAATATTTGGTAGAAGACCAACGTCTTGCTTCACAACGACCTGATGTTCTTGTTTATGAATCTGAACCTTTAGAAAACGACTTGACAATTGCCGGACCGATTGATGTTGACTTGTTTGTTTCAACATCCGGCACTGATTGTGATTGGGTTGTAAAAGTTATAGATGTATTTCCCGATAACGAACCTAATCCGGTTCCCAATCCGAAGAATGTTGAAATGGGAGCATATCAAATGCTTGTTCGAGGTGATATTTTCAGAAGTAAATACAGAAATAGCTTCGAAAAACCTGAACCGATGATTCCTAATAAAGTAACGGAAATCAAATTCAAAATGAGCGATGTTTGCCATACTTTTTTAAAAGGACATAAAATAATGGTTCAAATTCAAAGCAGTTGGTTCCCATTGTTTGATAGAAATCCCCAAAAGTTTGTGGATATTTATAATGCGGAAGAAACTGATTTTCAAAAAGCTACTCAAAGGGTCTATCATACGGATAGTCTTTCATCTAAAATAAGTTTTAAGATATTAAACTAGTAATATTATTTAGTTTTAGAATCATATTAACCTACGCAATTAATCTTTACAATTCTTACTTAAGGTAAATTA
>JAJRZB010000385.1 GCA_024275455.1 Bacteroidota bacterium
TAACGGCATTGCTTTTCACCCGTCCGCCCCAAACTACAATGTTGGACAAAAAGCTAATGCCAATAATTATTTTAAAATTTATATAACTGCACTATTGTAAAACTACAATTTAACACGAACAACGAAAACCCCAAAAATATCACAAAAGCCGCACCGCTTTAGCGGTCGGGTGGAAAAGCTGGTTATATGCCTTTTAGTAAGGGAGTTTTAATTTGTCAAATAATACTTTGTTTCTTTTTTGTGCATCGGATAATAGTTTATCAAATGAAATAATTTCAACGTAAGTTTTTAACTCTTTATTATACCCGAAATAACCAAGATTATCAGGTGATTTTGTAAGATCAAAATATTTTGCTATTTCTCTAATTTTCGTTGTAAGATCACAGATAATATAAGCATAAAACGGAGTGTTTTCTGTAACCGAAATTGGTCTTCCATTAATGTCTTGTTTTTTCCCAGATTTTATGTTTTCTACATAACCATAAATTTGAGCTATGGGATTGTCATCTTCAACTGAATAATCTTTTCTCATAGGTCTTTTAAATTCTACAATTACTACCGAAGAGTAGGGAGGCAAATCATCAACAAACGCAATAGGTTCATTGAAAATGATTATATCCGGACGTTTCTTTTCATTTGAATGTACAAATTCAATTTTATTAAGTGGAATATCAGAAGCTAAATATTTATGATAAGATAATTTTTCATCAATTATCCATAGATTTTGTTTTTCATAATCAATTTCATCCGATGTCTTCCGCAAAGGAAAAATTATCTCATGAACACTTTCCTCAATGCTATATTTATCAGCAACTGAATCTTTTTGCAAATTTTTTGTTAATAATTCTAAGATTAATTTACGGTGAACAATGTATTGAGCAAGTTGAGATTTTCCTAAATCATTGAATTCTTCAATAAATTTTTTATACTTTGACTTATATTCGTCAAGATCAGTAACTTGAGATATGTCTGTTTTTAATAATTCGTTACTTTTTTCTTTAAGACGAATTTCAACTAATTGAGTTGCTTTATGCAATTCAATTTCTAATTTTTCATCTGGTAAATCAGCAGGAATATTATCAATAAATTCGTCTTTATATTTAAGCGTGGCACGATATTGAGGAGCCTTGGTTCTAACAAATGATTCAATTTGGGTTGACTTTTCATCTTTGATTTTTTGCAAAAATGGAGAAAGTAGTTCTTTTGAATTTAGAACAATATTTTTGGTTAGCTCATCTTTGGATATTTCATTCGGGAAAAGTGAAGACCCATTTTCAGGAAAATTAAAATCAGTTCGCTCAGTATTAACTTTACTATCTAACTAATCGCTTGAAACATATGATGCATAAACAAATGATTTTAAATCATTATCTTTAATCTTGCGTGATAAATCAGGAAGATGTTTTGATAAATTTTCATGTTTTACATCTCGACTATGTGCACAATAGTGAATTAAATGATTATTTTCTTCACTTCCATACAACCTTAAATGAGTAATTGAGAATTGGTTTGATTTAATCTTGATAACTTCATCTTTAGAAAATGCCTTAAAATGCTCTTTGTATATTTGATTTAGGTCAAACCTTTCATTATTGTCAATTAAGTGAATTTTAGGACAATTCTGATTTAAAAAATAAACAAGAGAATGTTCAATTAATCTTTTGCAAATTGTCTTTGTGGTTTTTGGACACGCAATCTTGTATTCTTCATTAAAATCTAAAAGTTCTACGGTAGTTTGATTTTTTGCATCACTAATTTCTGTTAAATTATGGTTTTCAATACCACTTTCAGTTAATACAAAATTAAACTCTCTTTTATATTTAATTGAATTTTGAGAAAAAATACTTTTGATGGTTACATTGTTAAAGGCTTTTAACCAAACAAATCTGCCAACTCCTTTCGCACCTTTGGATGATTTATATGTAGAATCAGCAGTGAGAAATGAATTGTAATTATTTTCATCAAATCCAATCCCATTGTCAATTACCTTAAAAGATTCTATTGGATTTTGTTCGTAATCGGAATTATCTAGCACTCCTTGTGAATCATCTCTTCCAACGTATATGGTAATTTCGCCATTTTGAATTTTAGATTCTTCTATTGCATGTATTGAATTAATAACTGCTTCGAATAAAGGGAATAATGATTTCGTAAACGGAAGATTTACATTATTTATTCTACCAAGAATATTTATTTGCATTTTTACATCCTTATGTTTGGCATATAACGGCGTGGCAAATAACTTGCCGCCCCGAAGAGCAATGACAAGTAAATGCAGAATGATTTATTTACCAAAGCCGCGTTTATATTACCTTTAGGCAAGCACGGCGACTAAATTTACATTACGAAATTCCCAATCTAACAGCAAACTTAA
>JAJRZB010000386.1 GCA_024275455.1 Bacteroidota bacterium
ATACCGACATAAACACCATAAGCTGTAACCGGCGCAGGGTCTCCTGAACCACCAAGGGCTTTTGAAATTCCGGTTACATATTTTGTTTCCATTCTAACATATTCCATATCTCTAACGGTAGTGCCTACATCTTCTGCCGTTATATACCGACCGGCAAGACCTTCAATAAACTTACCGAAAGTTCTGAAGAGCAATTCATTCTTTTGTGTTTCGGAATCCCCAATAATTACAGCATTTCCTCCTCCAAAATTTAATCCGGAAATTGCCGCTTTATATGTCATTCCTCTTGAAAGCCTAAGTACATCCTCAAGAGCTTCATCCTCGGATGAATAATTCCACATTCTGGTTCCGCCAATCGCCGGACCTAAAGTTGTATCATGAATAGCAATAATAGCTTTTAATCCCGACTCTTTATTAGAACAAAAAATTACTTGTTCATGGTCATGTTTTTCTATTAAATCAAAATGTGTCATAAGTTCACTCCAAAATTTGTTCTATATGGCAAATAACCAGAAGAAAATTAAACCAATACTATCTCGTAACCTGTAATATAAAGATTTTTCGAAATTTAAAATAATATCCGAAGGAATAACTTGTGCATCTATATTATAAAAATCAGCAATTTCCTGTATTCTTTTAAGATGAAATTCATCGGAAATAATTAAAAAATTAGGTCTCCTTTTTTGTTCTATAAGGTGATGTTTAATAAAACTAAGCTGTTCATTAGTTGTAGAAGTTGATTCTTCTATCAGAATATCTTTTGCCGGAATTTTATAGTTTGTTATCAAATAATTTTGAGCAGCCTTCGCCTCACTAATTTCTCCGGGTGCATTTCCGCCGGTTAAATGAATTTTTTTAATGATCTTTTCCTTGTAAAGCTCTGCTCCTTTTTTAATTCTGCCTTTAAATATCGGACTTGGAACATTGCCGCTCCATACTGCCGCTCCTAAAATTATTCCAAAATCGAACTGAGCTTTTTCTTGTTTAAAATCAACTCTATTAATATTAAAGGTATACAAAAATGAAAATAATAAAAACGAAATTATTAGAATAACTACTAAAAAAATTGAATAAAAATAAGATTTAACCGAATAGCCAAATGCTAAATACCAAGCTAAAACCAATACAAAGAGAAATACCGTTTGGTTTATTATAAAAAATATTAAAGGAATAATTTTCTTAAACGGATAACCGAAAAGGTATTCGTTTGCATAATTAAAATCTGTTATGCTAAGTAATATATTAAGTAATAACGGTAAAAAATAAATTGCGGAAAAAAGAAAAATTAATTTTGAATGTTCTAAAGATGACCTTTTTACTTTTTGTGAGTAGAGAATAATTCCGAAAACTAATAGTAGTGTAAAAATCAAGCTGATAAAATTACCGGTTTTAAATATACTAAAATCCGAAAGCCCCAAATTGTTTTGAGAATACTTGATAAAATATAATAATCCCAAGTTTATAATTGAGATAATTATTGATATTGAAAGATATTTATTTAGCTTTTGCATTTAATAATTTGCCGGATCGATACTAATAAATTGCTGTTTATTAAACTGACTATTAATAATTTTAGTATTTACCCCGAAAACATTTTTAATATTTTCTTCCGTTAAAACTTCCCGGGGGGTGGAATCAAAAACTATTGATCCTTCTTTCATCAATATTGCTCTATCACAAAAATAGTTTGTTAAATTAAGATCATGAGAAATTATAATAGTTGTAATATTTTTTTCAGCGTTAAATTTTTTCAACAAATTAAAAATTCTTACCTGATGTTTTACATCTAAATGAGCATTTGGTTCATCTAAAAGAATTACTTTAGGCTCCTGTGCTAAAGCCCTAGCAATCAGTGTTCTCTGCGATTCTCCACCGGATATTTCATTCATGCCTTTATCTTTTATATCGTATATTTCCAATAATTTTAGAATCTCGGTTACTTTTTCATGATCTTTTTCCGATTCCAATCCGAAAAAATTTAGATACGGACTTCTTCCCATCATTACGGTTTCATAAACAGAATAAGGAAATAAGATATTAGTATTTTGCGGAACAAAGGCAAAATTTCTCGCAAATTCATTTCCCGGGATTAAATTAATATTTT
The DNA here is from genome assembly GCA_024275455.1 of Bacteroidota bacterium. GTDB lineage: Bacteria > Bacteroidota > Ignavibacteria > Ignavibacteriales > Melioribacteraceae. The sequence goes on from JAJRZB010000386.1 coordinate 2,105, forward strand.
TATCATCAAAATAAATATTACCGTTTTGAGGAATTAGTAAACGTGAAATTAATCTAAGCAGTGTTGATTTACCCGAACCGTTGGGACCCATTATTGAAATAAAATCACCGGAATTAATTTGAAGATTTAACCCGGAAATAAAAAAAACATTTTGTTTTATAGTATTGGGATAAGAAAACGATATGTTTTTAATTTTAATCAAGTTTATTATTATAGAATTTATAGTACAAAGATATAAATTTTAAAGGAGTGAAACTCGGAGAGAATAATAAAAAAGCGTCTCTGAAGACGCTTTTAAAATCTAATTTAACTTAAATAAGATTGGTATAGAAACCTGAACTCTAACCGGTTTACCGCGTTGTTTACCCGGTTTAAACCTTGTTTTAAGTACTGCTGCAACTGCAGCTTCATCACAACCCGCACCAATACCTTTAATAACCTCAGCCTTTTTTACATTCCCTGCTTCATCAACAAATGCTTTTATATAAACTCTTCCCTGTACACCGGCACGTTTTGCAATTTCAGGATAAACAATTTTCTTCTGAATTCCTTCAATTCCGCCAATCGGCTCAGGCATCTCTTCAACTGCCACAAAGAACTCAATAGCAACTTCTTCCTCCTCTTCCGGTGGCGGAGGAGGCGGTGCAATTTCGGCTTCCATATCAATTTCAGTATCCTCAATCTCAATATCCTCTAAATCATCATCAGCAGGTGCCTCAATAGGAATTGGAGGTTTTGGAGGCGGAGGCGGTGCAGTTTCCTGCTTGGTAATTTCAACATCTTCTACATCAAGCAATTCTTGAACAGCTTGCACTCCCATACTCTCACTTTGAAAATGAGGAAAATATTTGAACGCTAATATTAATAATAATAATGAAATAATTATACTGATCTCAAAAACTTTTCTATATTTTAGTTTAAGATCTACTTTTGGATTTTTTGGTAAAGCCACTACTTTCCTCCTTAAGAAAAGAATGTGTTTTAATTAAGTTGTAACTTATAAAATCATTCAATTATTGTCAAATGATTCTCTTTGTTTTTAACATTTTTATTTTAATTTAGTTTCCAATCCAGTTTTTCTTTTAATTAGATTCTGAATTAAATAATAAGAAATTCCAACACCGGTTATTGTACCGAAAAAATCGGCAAGCCAATCTAAAAATTCACTTGATCTGTTTGGTACAAATATTTGATGTATTTCGTCTAATGCTCCATACATAGAACAAATAATAAGGGTATAAACAATATAATTCATTGCTACAAATTTCCACTTTTCTTGAAAGTGAAGATTTAATGCCAGAAGTACTGCCAGACCGAGATAACCAAGAAAATGTTTAATTTTATCACTAATTGCCAATACATCGGCAAAATGATCTGCAGGTATTGTTGTTCCAATAAATAAAGCAACCCAATAAACTATTAACGGAATCAATAATATTTTAACTCTATTTTCTTTTAGGTAGTTATACAACTGAGTTCCGTACAAATTTTATTGTTTCAGGGAAATGTTCTATCAATTTTAAAGGGGTAACACCGTATTCAGATTCTTTTTCAATCAAAATATCTGCCGTTAAACTGTGTAAATAAACCGAAGCTATCAATGATTTTTCAATATCCTTACTTTGCGAAATAAATGAAGTAATTATACCGGTCAGTACATCTCCGGTTCCAAATTTTGCCAGACTCGAATTTCCTGTTGTGTTAATAAACACTTCACCAACCGGATTAAAAATAATTGTAGGTGCTCCTTTCAGTACTAAAAATGCTTTTGTTTCCTTAACAAATTTTCTTCCGTACTCTAATAAATTTAATTCCAATTCCTCAAGATTAATGCCAAGTAAATCAGCAAACTCTTTGTGGTGAGGTGTAAAAACAGATTTACGCAAATCTAATTTTTTATATTTTTTATTTCTCAGAGCAAAAATTGCATCCGCATCAATTACAAAGAATTTGTTTCGGTTAGATTTTAACAATTCAAGAATTGCTGCCTGAGTTTCGTCTTCTCTACCTAAACCGGGACCTATTGCAACTGCATCTGCCAAATTTATTTTTTCTTGTAAAATAGACAAATTAGCCATTCTCAAATATTCAGATTCATCATCTTCATAAGCATATACAATTGCGGAATTCATTTGAGACTGAGCAACAGATTTAATTGATTCCGGGAAAGCTAAAAATCCGGCACCCGCACCGGAAACCATAGCTGAATTTATAGCAAATATTCCCGCTCCTGGCATTTTACCCGAACCGGCAATTATTAAAACCTTTCCGGCAGAATATTTATTCGCATCACTTTTTCTTTCAGGTAAAGAGTTTAATACATCTTCCGGTTCAACTAAATAATCTTTGGCAGGCAGCTGATCAAAATAACTTTGTCCAATACCAATTGACCCTTTTACTGTTTTACCGGAGTAATGTTTACCCTTTCCGTAAAAAATACCGGTTTTTAGCTCCGCTAAAGTAACGGTTAAATCCGCTTTGAAAATATTTTCTCCCGAAGAATTTTGAAGATTAAGTCCGGTAGGGGTATCAACGGCAATTTTAAGAGCATCAATTTCCTTAAGTTTGCTTACAATTGATTTATAAGGTTCCCTTAGTTCTCCCGTTGAACCGGTGCCAAGTATTGCATCAATTATTACATCACATTGCTGTAATAACCTTAAATCGGCTGTGGAGCGAAAGTGAATTATTTTAGAATTATTATAATTTTTCAGAAGGTTTTTTGTTGAAGTATAATTGATTAAAGCATCACCCTTTAACTCTTTTGCACTTGCAAGTGAAATAACAATAACCCTGTATCCACTAATTAAAAGTTGTCGAGCAACAGCAAATCCGTCTCCACCGTTATTTCCTTTCCCGCAAATGATTCCGAAACAATACTGAGCATTAATAAACGGAAATTCACGAAGGATTTCATTTTTAATACTAATTGCGGCATTTTCCATTAAAACTATACCCGGAATCTTTAACTTATTTATAGCAAAATTATCCGCCGCTCGTACTTGTTGGGTTGAAAATAATGGTATCATAACTATCTATTTGTTTTTTATTCAATTAAAAGAACATCTTCTGGTAATTCTTCAATTTCCAGTATATGAGGATCAACAGGGTTAAGTGAAATTTTTCTATGATTCGATATATCAAACATATCATTTCCCTCTTCAACAACAACAAGTTTAATAGTTTCGTATTTTGAAACATCTTTTAAAATATCTTCATGTTCAAAAAAGTAAATTTC
>JAJRZB010000036.1 GCA_024275455.1 Bacteroidota bacterium
CTCGTATCGAAGGCTCTTCATAATGGTTAATATAATTGAAAGTGTATTCATCTCTTTTGGGTATGACAGTCACTTCCGGAGTGTACCATCTTACACCAAAAACATTTTCGAGGAATGAGTACACTGCATACATCGTTCCTCGCTGTTTACCGCCAACTAAGACTATATTAGATTTTATATTTTTATAATTAAATGATTCGTTCAATGAATCCAGTGGGTTAAATGGAAACCCTAATAATTGTTTTGAATGTTTATTGTAACCAATTACAATCTCTTTATCTGTTAATTCAGAATTATCATTTTCTATTTTAAAATCCGCACCACTTATTTCTTTTAAACATTTTTGTAATTCTGCCGCTGCCCATTGCTCCGATTCAGAGGCGTCCTCTCCAACAATAATTTTGTAATCAGTTTTCTTACCTTCGAACAAAGTGTAGTCTATACGCTTCCCTGCAGTAAACGGGATCTCTGTTTTCCACTCTTGTCCATCTTTACGTTGTGCAGTGATTTCAAGCATATAATGATTATAATCATTACTACCTACATCTAATTTCATCTTTTCTTTTTTCGTCCATGTACCTTTCCAAACAAGATTTTGAGTATTGTCATCAATATATATCTTGAGATCAACAGAACTAAATAGGTTCTTAACAACTTGATCACTCAACGAAAATCTTAATTCCGGCTCACCAGATGACAAAGTAACAATTGTAAATAATTTTCCTATGCTTGTAAAAGTATCAATATGAAATGGTAATATTCTAACTGCAAATCCCCAGTTATTACCTCTCTCTTCAACCTTCAACAGAATTTTATTAATCCCTTTTTTCAGAAATACTGGGATCAAATTTTCATCTGGTTTTAAGCCGCGGGCACCTGGATAATCCCAAACTTCGACACCGTTTACCCAAAGTCTACCACCGTCATTCGTTCCTACCGAAACAACGTAAACCCCTTCTTTATCAGCAAATATTTCTTTGTAAGCATAAGCAGCAACAAAAGATTCTTTTGAAACTACTTCATCAAGATTTACAGTTGAATCTTCACTTGTATGCTCAAACCATTTTAAAGTTGTGTTACAAATATTTTCCGTCTGTCCAAGCTTAACTCCCAGATCTGTTTCTCCACCGTGTTCAGTTAAGTAATCTGTTTCAAATCCACTCAAATGTTCTACAGTACTACTTACCTCTTCAAGTTGTATAGGCCCTAACAAAAACCAACTTGTAATCCACTTATTTACTTGAAGTTTTTCTTGTTGAGCAATAATAGATATCTGGCTAACCATTACTATTACAATAGCTAACAAAATGAGTTGATCTTTTTTATAAAGCATAATCTACCTTGAATAATTATTAATATTGATGTTCGTCTTTATCGAATACAGGCACAACATTCTTGATTCCAATTTCACCCTTACCAGTTGGGAGCGAAATAAGTTTGCCTCCAGTAGGCCAAGCTTCGTTTGTGGATTCGCCGCTGATATATCCATATGCTAAAATTATCCCACCGGTATATTTTCCCCAGTAATTGTTATAATGATCGTGACCACAAAATGTTGCTTTCACATTACCCATTTCAACAAATGTATTGTAAAGGGTACCATCGTCTTCTTCGTAATAAACTTTTTCCTCACTAACCCCACCCTTTTCAATATTATCATCATTCCACAATTCTTGGTATTGGATTAGTGGAATATGAAAAATTGAAATGGCCCGAACAGTATCATGATATTTCTCTTTTGTTTGCTCAGATACTTCCTTATACCAATCAATTTGGTCAGGTTGAACAGCTTTAATTCCATTGTGAGGACCGGTATCAAAAGCATAGACTTGCCAATTCGGAATAGGGTTATCTCCTACAATTATATCAACATAATAATCATACTTTTTCATTCCACTCGATTCATGGAATCCTAACACTCCCCATTCAGAAGTATTGAATACATTGTAAATATCATCATGTCCAAAACCGCCTTGCGGATCATGATTACCATATACATAAAACCATGGGCGCTTCAACTCATCGAAGAAGTGTACAGCATAAGCAGCAAGCAAACTACCATAAGGCTTTTCTCCAGTGAATAAATCCCCGGTCACAAAAACAAAATGAGGGTAATACATTTTAACCAATCGCTTGATTCTGTTGTATGTTCTTAGATCATCTCGCCAGTGTCCTCTTGATCCTAAATGAAGATCAGTAACTTGAAGTATTCTAATCGAATCCAAATCAAGATTCTGTAGTGTTATTTTGAAATGATCATTCTCAAGTCTTTCTATAATTGGCTGAGCATTTGTTCTAGTTATTATAATTGTAAAAAGTATTATTATTATTTTATTCATAGGTGTTTAACTTCCTTACCCTAGTTCATACTCTATTTAATCAATATTTCAGTATCCTTTTATTAATATTTATACATATTCCCTTATTTTAAAACAAAGATCTACTTTTTCAAATTTTCATTATGAGTTTTTCTAAAATCATCTTCATTATCAATCTCCGGTGATTCCTTTAACGATTCCCATCTAAAATTAACATCATAAGGGTCAAGTGCTTTCTGTGGATCGAAAATACGTTTATCAACCATCACCGCTTTATATGGAGTATAATCCGGTTTGTCAGTAAAGAAATCTTGCAACAATGTAGCCGCAGCATCAAATTGGTTAAGCGGTGGTATATCCATAATTTGATATATCGTTCGCAGAATCGCACCAAAATTAGCATGGGATTTGGAAACATAATTCCTCTTCACCCACGGTCCAATCATCATTAGAATTGAACGATGCGCATCAATGTGATCTACTCCGGCTTGTGCATCATCTTCAGTAACGATGATAAGCATATTCTTCCACCATTTTGTATGACTCAAAGTCTGTACAACTCTACCAAGTGCAAGGTCATTATCAGCAAGATACGATTGATTGAAAGGGTAACCATCTTCTGTCCTTTCACCAGACATATGATCGTTAGGGATCATCATTGTAATCACAGATGGGAATTCTTCTTTCCCCGAAAGCCATTTGTCTTCCAGTTCTTCTTCGAACATATCAATTCTAAATTGGTCGGGAATACTCGTATTGTATGTAGCATACTTACGTGAGGTTCTTTCAAATAACGGCATCGGGATAGGAAACATCACGCCCATTTTTACTCCAGTATATTTGTGCCATTGCTCTTCTTCTGCTCCAGAGAACTCAAACCCCAATCCGAAATTGAAAAAGTTTATGCCATTACGTGAAAGATGTTCCCACATACCACCAGCTTCGTTGTAATCTTCCGGATAAACCGCACCGGAGGAACCTGCTACATATTTTCTTCCTGGTGCAGGACTTAACAGTTTACGTGATATTTTCATCGAGCTATTTATTTCAACCCATTCATTGGGATATGTCCCGACCATCCATCTGTGTCCGTGAACTGATGCATCAGAATCGCAATAAAAGTTATCACTTATTGCAAACTCACGTGCAAGTTTCTGATGATTAGGCATTACATTCACATCAGTATATGTTATTGATTTATCTCTTTTGGATACCGTTGCTTTTAATCCATACTTGGCAATGGTTGGATCGCCTTCTGCATTTTCAAGTTCGCCAAACACCTCGTCATAAGTTCGATTCTCTTTTGTAATATATACTATATACTTGATCGGACTCTTCCTAACTCCGATAGCAGAAGGCAATGGATTTTTTCCATCATCAACCACTTCTATTTCGCGATATGTGTTATCAATAACTTGTTGAGTTGCTTCTTCTAAATCTACTTTGCTTAGATCAATTTTTTCAAATGAACCGAGCATTATGTCACCAACATATGTGCCTTGTACAGGAACTACAAAACCTTTGCCCCCATTTGGTCCGGCACCATATCCCCTTGCAGTAACAACAAATAATGTATTGCCATCAGGCGATACTTCCAGTTTAGTTGGGAACCAACTTGTTGGTAAATAGCCTAACACTTTTTCATTTACTGCATCAACAACTGCAACAGCATTTAAGCCACTTAGTGCAACATACAATCTATTCTCATCTTTGCTCAATGAAATTCCAAATGGGATCATCCCTCTATACTTATCGATCTTTGGTGATATTGTTAATTTAATTGTGCCAGTTATTTTCCCTGTCTTTGGATCTAATATAGAGATATTATCATTTATCGCGTTGGTCACAAATACTTTCTCCTTACCAGCAGCAATTGAGTTTGGACTTGATCCACCTTCAACTTCAAGACCTTCGACCATTTCGCCCATTCTGTAACCAGTTTTTTCTTTTGCAATAACTTTTGAATTTTTAAGATCAATACTCCAAACGGAAACGGCTTCGGGAACAAATGGACTTCCCAAGCCTGGAATAAATCTTCCATCAACTTCAACACCTTCTTCCGCTTCTTTTGAGGGAACACCATACGGAGGAAAATCCAAACCAACTTCTTCAATATTATCTTCTGTTAATCCTGGGGCTAAAGGATAATCGTAAATTCCGGTATTAGCCACATAAGCGATACTACCGTCCGGTGAGATATCCAGGCCTAACGGGAAACGACCTACGGTAATACTGTTTATTACTTTCCCTTTTTTCAAATCCATTACTACTAAACGAAAATTGAATTGATCCAATATGTATAGCTTGGTTTCATCAGGTGATAGCTTAATATCTCCAACAAAACTATCAACATATTTTTTCCCGTTAATCCTTCCATTAATGGAAAATCTTTTTTTACTCTTTAATGTTTTTAAATCGAACAGAATAATATCGCCGCTATCTCCACCACTAAGGTATGCAACAGAATTATCCTTTAATATTGCTGCTCCCATGTAGGAACCTTTTCCTCCAAATGGATTTTGATACTTCCCTTCATAATCGGGCAATCGAACGACATCTTTAGAGTTTGAAGTTTTAACAAAGGTCATAACGTTACTATGGATGGCTAAAGCAATTGAGCCATCAGGTGATAACGCTAATCCAAAAGGGTCATGTGTTATTCGAGTAACTTCACCAATCGGTGTTACTACTCTACCACTTGGTAAAACCGACTCACCGTTTTCATTTATTTGGCAATACCTATCTGCACCGGGAGGTTGTATTGTGGTTACTTTATGCTCTTGCTGACAACCATAAAAGATCAAAAATATTGCTATGATATATTTTATTTTCATTTTTCCTTCCTAATCGTTATAATTAAATTAACTATCCCGCAACACCAATAGGTGAGAAATA
>JAJRZB010000387.1 GCA_024275455.1 Bacteroidota bacterium
CCGCCGCCCAAATCATAAACAGCAACTAATTGCTCTTTATTCTTTTTATCCAAACCATACGATAATGCTGCAGCAGTAGGTTCGTTTATAATTCTCTTTACTGTTAATCCGGCAATTTCACCGGCATCTTTTGTTGCTTGTCTCTGTGAATCATTAAAATAAGCCGGAACTGTAATAACAGCTTCGGTAACTTCTTGTCCGAGATAATCTTCAGCAGTTTTCTTCATTTTCTGAAGAATCATAGCACTTATTTCCGGCGGAGAATAAACACGATCGTCAATTTTAATTCTTGCCGATCCGTTATCGCCTGAAATTACATTATAAGGAACTTCCGAAATTTCAGTTGTAACTTCATCATATTTTCTTCCCATAAATCTCTTTACGGAAAACACAGTGTTGTTTGGGTTTGTAACCGCTTGTCTTTTAGCAGGTTGCCCGACCAATCTTTCGCCGTTTTTAGCAAAACCCACAACAGACGGAGTTGTTCTTCCGCCTTCTGCGTTAGGTATTACAACCGGTTCGTTTCCTTCCATTACAGCAACGCACGAATTCGTAGTTCCTAAATCTATTCCTATAATCTTTCCCATTTTTCCATCTCCTTATTAATCGTTAAAAGGCGGCATAAAAACCGCCTGTTTTTTTATTTTAGTTTAATTACTCTTTCTTTTGCTTCTTTCGGTTCATACTTAACCAATTTAATTTCTAAAACACCATCTTCAAATTTTGCATCAACTTTATCAGAATCCACTTCTACAGGAAGAGTAAAACTTCTTTTAAATTTACCAAAAGCTCTTTCTTCTCTATAATATTCAATATCTTTTTCTTCATTTACTTTTTTCTTTTCACCTTCAATGGTTAAAATGTTATCTTGTAATGTTATTTTTAAATTTTCTTTTGAAACACCGGGTATTTCAGCATTTATAATGATATTTTTTTCAGTTTCAGAAATATCTATTCTTGGAGAAAATGTATCTCCGGCATATTGCTGAAAACCGGGGAAATCATCAAAAAATCTTTGAAATCTGTTAGTTAAATAATCAAAATCTCTTATGGGTTCAAATCTTAATAGTGTCATTTTTATTTCTCCTTTTAATTTTTTTTGAATCCTTAGTTTTTGCTTATTTATATACAAAGGTTATGCCAAGTATGATGTTTAGCTGTAACTTATTGTTTTATAATATGTTATGAGGTTTTTTTATATTTTTCACTACTATGTCATTCTGACTATCATTAGCCATAGTGGCAGTATTATTGCACTTATGTCGTATTGATTGTCGTTTTGGCACACTGTTTTTTTAGGAGGAACAATGTTTAATATAGAAAATTTTGATATTAAGCTTGATACTAAATTTATTGGACGAAACTTTATTTATACTGAATCCATAGATTCAACAAATACATATTTGATGCAAAACTTTAACAACCTACCTCATGGAACTGTAGTATTCAGTGAATTTCAGGAAGCCGGTAAAGGCCGATTAAAAAGAACATGGTTTAGTGAAAAAGGCTTAAATTTAACCTTCTCAATTCTATTAAAAGAAAATTTATCTTCGAATATAAACTTAATTAACCTAGCTGCTTCACTTGCTGTTTCTTCATCAATTGAAAATCTCTACCAAATAAAGACTGAACTTAAATGGCATAATGATGTTTTAATCAATAAAAAAAAGGTGAGCGGAATTTTACTAAATTCTACATCCAAAGGAAGTGAATTGGAGAAAATAATAATTGGTATTGGAATTAATGTAAATCAGACAAAATTCCCTACTGATTACAAAATCAGACCCACATCGATTAAATATGAACATAGAAAAGAGGCAAAAAGAGAAAGGTTGTTAAGCGAAGCCTTAAATGTTTTTGAAAAATTGTTAATTACAGTAAAGAAAAATCCAAAGGAAATATTAGAGGATTGGCGAGAAAAGTGTAAAATGATAGGCGAACATATTACAATTGAAATAGGTGATGACAAAAAATATGGAATTTTTTATGATATAGATGCAAACGGGTATATGATACTAAAAGTCGGTGAAAATTTAGAGAAAATAACAAGTGGTGATATAACAATTAGATAGTTATAATAATGAATATATA
>JAJRZB010000037.1 GCA_024275455.1 Bacteroidota bacterium
TTCACAAATTGGAGGAATAACATATTTACCATATTTTGCTTTAAATAAACAGGACGAAGTTAATTCAGAATCATTTGAAGAAAAGGCGAAAATTGCACTTGATTATTACAATAGAACAATTATTGACAAAAATCAAATCAATACTTTATATTTTGTTGGCAATAAAGGAAACACTAAACACTTTGAATATTCTGTTGGAGGAAAAGAACAAAAGAATGATGCACATTTCCTTGAAATGGCAGGAGCTTTAGCAATTCTTGATTTTTGCAAAAATATTGATAAAACTTCTGACACTACACAAATCAAAGAGTTCGGAATTGAAAATACAACAGAAAATATCAGTTTTAATGACTTAAATATAGAAAACAACAAAGAGGTTTCAGCCCCATTAACAAAATTCAAACTCTACACAGAGTATTTGAAGAAAGGCTTGCCAAAAGCATTAAACGTTTCAAGGTGGACGAAAAGTAATATTAAGTTAGTGAAGGGAAGTAAAAACTCAATACTGGATAAAAACTATTTTAACAGTTCTGAATACAAAATACAAATTGAAGCATTTAATAATCATTTTGAGGATTGGCTTAAAGAAATGGGAGAAAATAAACCTGCATTTAATCCCTATAATCTTGTTGATTGGGACAATGCGCTCAGTCTATTAAAAGGCAAAGAACCAAAAGGCAACAAAAGTTTTAAGGTGTTGGATATTGAAAACTGCAAGCTAATAGATAACAGTAGTATTAAATCATCTATAGAAAAAAAGCATACGACATTAATAAAATTATTTAGCAAATCAACCGAAAATGTATTAAAAAATCGTAACCTTTTAATAAGATAAATCATGGCAAAAGTATATAGACTTCACGAAGGACAAGATGGTACTGGTTGGTTTTCAAGTAAACCTATTGGCACAGAAGAACTAAAAACAATTAAAACAGAAGGCAAAGATGTAGCGACATCTATTCCAAGCCCATTTGCGAGAGTAGATTTGGTAAAGTCAGCTTTTAAATGGGTTGCTGAAAATGATATTGATGGAACAACTGCTCATCATAAATTAGTTTCGGATGCATTAGATGTGGCTCAACTATTCTATGCTTCACAAAAGTTTGCGAGCAAAATCCAAATTGTAGCTTGGAATCCAAAAGAAAGATTGAAAGATTTGGTTGAGAATGGAAATACGAAGCATTCAAAATTTGCTGCTACTCTTCAATTATTCTGGAATCAGGATAGCATACCTACAAATGAAATAGGAAATAAAGTATTATACAATTTTGAATCTGTAAATAGATTGTATTTTCTACTGAACAAGGAATCTAACAACATTATTGGAGGAACATCCCCTGCAACCTTATTTTTCGCATCGCCTGATGTTAAAAAAGCAACAGCAAACCTAAATATAAGAATAGGTCAGGACAAGTTATTCGATGATGAATATGCATCTTTAGCAAAGAGAGAAACTTCATTTGTTGAATATATTTACATGCTTGCAAAACAACCAAATTTTGCTGACTATTTTCCAGAGGTTTTCTCTTATTTGGAAAAAATTAGAGAAAATATCCTTAGTTCAGAACTTCGACAAAAAGTTTCAAATTTTGATGCCGAAGAAATTAATGCTTTTACACCTTGTCCTGTACTTGACAATGAAAATGACCCTTGTGAAATACTTGGAATTCCATTGGGCATTCAAACAGTTAATGGTAACGAAATTGAAGGCGAAAGTGATTTTGTTGTAAAAAGTGATTGTCAAATAACAGGTGTAAAACCGCTGATATTGCCATATCATAAATTTTCTAAAAAGTGGACTTATACAACTAAAGGAATAGTATGGGATGAGAATACAAAGATTCCAGTAAAAAATACATTTAGTTCAAAAGATTCAAAACTACCAATCCAACATGATAATTATTATTGGTTAACTATTGGTAACTTTTTAGAAGATAAAATTGTTGAACTGCCTTATCCAATAGATGATACAAAATTTAAAACTTGTGGGTCAAAAAATCATTTATTACCACTTACCCCAACATTCTTCAAGTATTTTAGTGCTGATAAAGTTTCTGAATATTTAAAAATCGAAGAAAAATCGGGTGGCTTAATTAATGTAGAGTTGAAAATTCCTGTAAAAGGTGGTGAAATAACATTCAAAAAAGGTTATTCAACAGCAGATAAAAATATTGAGAAACTTGAAATACACATGGCTATATTTCCTTTTCTTAAAACTACAAATCCAAACCTCACATACAATATTGGATTATTAGATGATAGACTAGAAAAAAATGATAACCTTTTGCTTAACTTATATGACAAAGGAAAAGAACTTGAAATAGGAAACCATATTATAAGAAACCCGGGAGAAGGAGGAGAACTAAAAAGTATTTATTATAAAAGCACAAAGCAATTTGACTTATTAAAATTTGGCAACCCAGCTGCAAAAGGATTTATTGTTCCTATTTTCAGGAAATGTTCTGGTAATAATCAAATAAATTTTGCAATTGATTTTGGCACAACAAATACTCACATTGAATATAAATATGGTGATAACGATTCTACCTCATTTGACAATACTACTTCTACGCCATTATGGCAATCATTAATCAAAAGAAGTGAAAAAGGGATAGACCCTGAATATTTTGAAAATGAAATTACTTTTGAACAAGAAATGTTACCTTATTCATTTTCTAATGGTAATACGCAACTTCAATTTCCATTAAGGACTGCACTGGTTCATAATCTACAAATTAACTTTAATGAGAATATTGATATTGTTAGGCAAGTAAACAACTATTTATTACTTGAAAATAGGAATGTTCCAAATTATTTAGAATTGAATACACAAATTAAATGGAGCAACTATGCCGATACCGAAGATGAAAAGAAAGTTGAAAGCTTTATTGAGTTTCTCACAACCTTAGTGTTTTACAAAACACTTCTTTTAGGCGGCAATACAAATAATACTACAATTACGTGGTTTTACCCTGTTAGCATGGACGAAGGCGAATTGGGGGTGTTTTTTAAACTTTGGAAAAGAGTCTATAAAAAAGTATTTAATCAAGAAGCAACAGACGATAAATTAAAAGGAATACCAGAAAGTATTGCCCCCTATATGTATTACAAATCATCTGTTGAAGGGCTTAGTCTTTCTATTGATATTGGCGGAGGCTCATCCGATATTGCTGTTTTTGATGAAGATGAAGATAAAGCAAAGTTAATATCATCTTTCAAATTTGCTGGTAATGCGATTTTTGGAGATGGATATCCATCTAACGAATATCAAAGTAATTCAGATAGGAATGGTTTTGTGAAAATATTTAAAGAAGCATCATTTAATGCCATTAAGGGAGATAAACAAAAAGAAGGAATATTAAATAACATTCTGAATGTAAGAAAAAACTCATCAGATTTTAGCAGTTACCTTTTTGCTTTGGAGAAAGATAGTGCAATAAACTTTAGTTATTCAAGGTTGTTAGAAAAAGACAAGAGGCTAAAACTTACACATCTTGTTTTTTATGGAGCAATCGCATATTACTCTGCTAACCTGCTTAACAAATCAGGAATTGGTATTCCAAAATATATTTTACTAAGTGGTACTGCATCAAAATCTGCTTCTATCCTCGATTCAACAGATAATTTCAGTAACCTTTCAGCAATGTTTCAATTTATATTTGAAAAGGTTTATGAGGAAAAATCAGATAATGGGATTTCTATAAGATTATCACCAATTCCCAAAGAGGTTACATGTAAAGGTGCTTTGAAAGCTAACATTGCCGAAAGTATAAAAAATGCTCCGGTAAAATTTTGGATTGGTGGAATTAAAGATGATAAATGGAGAGAAGCTTTCGACAAAGAGAATGATATAAATAAAACACCGAAATACGCCAATATTGATGAATTGGCAAAATCAGATATTGAAAATGCGATAAAGGATTTCTATTCAATTCTTGATGAATATATAAATACTATCCGACTTGAATCTAAATTTATTATTGAACCAAGTGCATACCAAGTATTTCAGGAAACTCGGGTTGCTGGAATTAAAGATTATTTAATTAGAGGCATAAAAGCTTATCATAAAAAAAATGATGAATACATTGAAGAATCGCTTTTCTTTTATCCTTTAATCGGGATATTAAATAAACTTTCGTATGCACTTTCTGAAAAACAGAATAATGATGAATAAAAATGGATTTATAGTTTTAGTTTTAATACTTTTTGGTTTTTTAAATACACTTTCTGCACAGCACCAAATAAAAGATTCAACAGAAGCTTATAATTATTGGGCACAACATGGAATTATTGAAATGGTTTATGCCTATATGAACGATTACATAGAGACCGTAGGAGAAGATAAAGCAAAAAGTGAAATTATTGGCAGAAATAAATACAAGGAGAATTTTATTTCAGAAATAAATAATAAAGAACTTGAAAGTTTTGAAACAATATCAAGTCTTTTGAAAAGTAATAGTTGGCGCGAAACTGAGAAAAAGCTATTTCAACCTTTGAAAAAAAACTATGACAATAAGATTGAACTTGATTCAAACTTTTTTGAAGCTAAAAAGCCCGGCAGTAATGATTTAGTTACGGTTATACCTGGTCAAAACAATAAAAATGTTAATTGGAATAAAAAGCAACAGGAAATTATTGATAATTACAATAGTCAGCTTACAGTCTTTTCAAAAAAGAGAATACAAAAAGATAAGTTTAAAGAGGAAAAAATCTCACCAGTTGATGAGAAAATAAAGGAGCCAAAGAAACCAAAACAAGTGCCAAGTGAGCAATCTAAATGGATGAAATGGATTATCTATTTAGCCGTGTTTATTTTAGGTATTTTGATTGGTGGTTGGTTGGTTTATACATTGATAAAAAAGAAAATAACTGAAAAACTTGACTATGTTGATGAAAAGGAAAGAAGAATAAAGTCGAGGATAAAAGAACATAAAAGCAATGAAAAAAGTTCCTTCTTCACTAAATCATTTCAGGATGAAAATGAAAAGATTAAAAGTGAAAATTCTGAATTAAAACGAAAGATTGAAGAATTAAAGAATACATCTCATAATCAAGAGCAAACACCACAATCAGAAATCACTCATGAATGGGAAATTAAACAATCTGAAAAAACAACACGAAAATTATTTTTCAGTATGCCTGAAAGTGATGGTCGTTTTATTATTGATAATGGCGAATCATCAAATGACGGGCGTAAATATTTCAGGATAGAATACAATGAAGGTTCTGAAACAGGAGACCTCTATTATATCTCTGGAGACAGAGACCAAAGAGCAATTAATAGATTGGAATCATATTTAAAACCAGCGTGTGATATTGAAAATATTGAAAATGCGGATTCAGCTACTAACATTGAGTTTATTAAACCGGGTAAAGTCTTTTTAATAAATGATAGCTGGGTAATTGATTCTGATAATAAAGCTCAAATAAAACTACTTTGAAAATGATATTGTTACAAATAGCTTCAAATACACAGGTTGAGAACCTGCATTTATTTGGCACAGACTTTTGGTTTTACGTTGAAATAGCGATAATTACCATAATAGTAATTATGCAATTTAAAACTTTTGATAATGTCAGAAGAAGAATTATTGAATTACGACAAATTTTCGATTATAGCTTCACAATTAAATATGGCTTTATTGAAAAGAAAAAACTTGGAAAAATAGAAGGTGATTCAGAAGAGATTCGATATTTGGATGAAGATGAAGAAGAGATGGATCTGCTTTCTCAGAGGCTTGGCGATGATATTGCAAAACTGACACTTATTGAAACTGAAGGTGAGAACGCAATTATCACAAAAATAAAGAAAGCAATTAATACCTATTTAATTAACAACTATGGTGCAGCGGTTAATTTTAGTATCATAAAGGATATTATTGATAGAGAAGTAGAAGTAAAAGATGAGGAAATAACACAGACAATTACAATCCCTCTCTATTTGGGTCTTGCTGCCACAATGGTTGGGATTATTTTAGGACTTTTTTCGATGCCGGATTTAGATGGAGATGGTTTTTCACAAGGTGTAAACGCCCTTATAAATGGTGTGAAAATAGCTATGATAGCAAGTCTTTCCGGTTTATTTTTCACAACATTATTGTCATCGACATTCTATAAAAATGCAAAAAGCAAAGTCTTAAAAGAGAAGAACGAACAGCTTTCATATTTGCAGGCAAAGTTGTTGCCAGAACTCATTAAAGCGGAAGATACAGGTGTGTCAGGCTTAAAAGCAAGTTTAGACAGGTTTGCAAGAGTGGCAACTACTATTTCTGATAATGTACTTATTGCAGCAAATCAAACTGGTGAGAACCTTGTTTTGCAACAAGAGGTTATGGATAAAGTCGAGAAGATGAAAGTTCTAAAAGTATCAAAATGGAATTTAGAATTGTTCGAAAAACTTGATATGAATATGGAGTCTTTTAATAAGTTTTCTACTTATTTATCCAATATGGAGAAAATCTCTTCAAATCTTCTTGAATTTGCAGCACGCACATCTAGTATTGACCAAGTAATTAAAGGAATTGATACTACATTGAGCGATTCAAAAAAATTAACCCAATTTCTATCTGCTCATTTTGATAAGATTGAAGATGCAGGTAATGCAGCTTTAAAATCTGTTGGCATTGCGGAATCACATTTTGAAGATGCAATTGAAAGTTTAAAAACAAGAACAGATGAAATGATTAATCAATTGTATAAGAGTGCCGGTAATCACGAAACGAAATTAGAAGACATTTATAAAGAAATTAAAGAGAATCTAAATAATATAACTTCTGAATATATTAGTTCATTCTCTGAAGCTTATTCTAAATCAATTCCAAAATTTGAGCAATTAGATAATTTGAGTTTGTTGCCCGAAATAAAAGAAGAATTTTTGTTAAAAGCTACAGATGTTCAAAATGAATCAGGCTTGAAAACGCAAGCCTTAATTGAAATTGCAAAGGAATTGAGTTCTTCCTTAAAATCAGTACAAAACAAGTTAAACAACCAAACCATTATAAGCAAACTTGAATCAATTGATGAAAAACTGAAAAGAAGAACAAACAAGAATGCTAACTCTACCCCAAATAGAAAAGTAGTCAACGAAGATTTTAAATATAGTTCTTTAAGTATTGGTAAAGTGATAAAAAAATTGTTTTAAAAATCACATAATATGAGCAATGAAATAAATACTATTAACAACTATAAAAGGAGTTTAATTACTCTACTTACTATACCTATAATACTTATTGGCTGTATTTATATTTCCTATGGTGAAATTTTTGACGGAATAATTATGCAACATCATAGTCCTTTGAAGTTTTATCAATTACACGTTCATTTAGCAGTTTTTAATGGCGATTTTTTTCAAGTTCCATTAAGGTCTTTACCACAAGTAACTGCCTCAATAGGATATTATTCAGTTATTACCGTGTACATTTTATTCTCTGCTTGGTTAGTGCTTTTTGCAATTTCTTCTTATCTGCAACTTTCTCAAAGAACAGGTTCAAAAATCATTATTATAGTGGAGTTATCTATGGCACTTGCAATGTATATTATTTCAATTAGTCCAGAACTAAATTTATGGCTATTCTTAATTGGTTATATAATAATCGCAATTGTTCTTGTAATGTTATCATTATATTGGATATATGAAATTAAAACAAAGCGATGAAGAAAAATAATATATTCTGGATTAGTTACTCTGATTTAATGACAAGCCTTTTTTTTGTTATGTTGGTGCTTTTTGTTCTAACAGTTGCTTCTCTAAATTTAAAAATGAAAGAGAATGTTGAAATTATAGAACAGAATGAAGCATTAATTGACTCTTTACGTAATGCACAGAAAGAACTAACAATTGAGAATAAAAGATTAAAAAAGATAACCCAGATTGAAAAACAATTTAAACCATTAGAACAAAGTGGCAAGTTTCATTATTTGCCAAAATGCAAAAAATACATAGTGAAAGATTTGATGGGTATTGAAATATTTGAATCAAATGAGACTGTAATAAAAGAACAATATATTAATACTACAATCCATGCTGGTAATATTATAAGAGATTTCTTAATAAGACTAAATAGAGACAACCCTGAGTTGTCTTATCTACTAGTCATAGAGGGTAATATGGCAAATACTTTTGACCAAAGAATATCCAATGATTATAATTGGGGTTATACTACAAGTTATAAACGTGCTTTAGCAGTTTATAATCTTTGGACAGAGAATAATATTGATTTTAGAGCATACAATGTTGAAGTAATGCTTTGTGGAAGTGGCTTTAATGGCTTATGTAGAGATGACAAAGAAGAAAATAATAAACGATTTTCTATTCAAATAATTCCGAAAGTTCAAAATAAGTTTGAAAAATAAATACATTATTATGTCGAAATGGTTTTATAAAATATTATTTTTCTTTTCTGTTATAAGTTTTCTTTCTTTTTATGGCTGTTCTGGTTGTTCTCAGTCAGGTATCAGAAATGGTCAGCAAGAAAAAAACTATTCAAATAGTAATCCAAAAAGGAATGCAAGGTCAGTAGAGAGTACAAATGTGACAGAACCAAAAAAGAGAAATTCTATACCATCAAACAATAAGGTTTTGCCACTTAATGTGCTTTATAATAAATATAAATCTTCCGTTTTTATAATATATACTTCAGACGGTGTTGATGGTTATCAAGGAACTGGTTTTTTTATTTCAAAAAGTGGCATTGCTATTAGTAACTATCATGTATTTAAAGGTACATCTCAGGGTCTTGAAGTCATCGAAACATATAATGGTAAAAAACTTAAAATTGAAAAAGTTTTAAGCAAGAGCGATGAAGATGATTATATAATATTTAAAGTTAAATTATCAGGATTCAACATAAGTAATCCTATTTCAATTTCTATTAATGAGCCTCAAATTGGTGAAGATGTTTTTGCAATTGGAAACCCTAGAGGTCTGGAAAGTACTCTTTCAACAGGCATAATTTCGGGATTTAGAGATAAAAGGCAATATATTCAAACAACAACAGAAATAACACACGGAAGTAGTGGAGGTCCATTACTAAATATGAAAGGAGAAGTTGTTGGTATTACAACCGCAGGTTTAGGTGAGGCAAATCTGAATTTTGCGATAAACATTAATCATGTTCCATTGCAGAATTATAATTTAAATAATTAATCAAATGAAACATAGTCTACTTACATATTTAGGATTTGTATTTTTATTTTTGTTGATTTCATGTAATTCTAGAAGTGATAGAGATAGTGTTTCAGGTTATATGTCTATCAAGAAATTTGTGGATGGTGATACTTTTTGGGTGGATGATGGTTCTGAAAAAGGGTTAAAGATTCGATTAATTGGAGTTAATACGCCCGAGACTGTTCATCCTAGAAAGCCAGTTGAGTATTATGGAAAAGAAGCCTCTAATTACGTAAAAAGTATCTTAACAGGTAAAAAAGTAAGATTGGAATTTGATGTTGGCAGAGTTGATAGATATGGAAGAACTTTAGCTTACGTTTTTTTGAAAAATGGAACGTTTTTAAATGCGGATTTAATTAAAAATGGTTATGGTCAGGTTATGACTGTTCCACCAAATGTGAAATATTCAGAAAGATTTTTAGAATTAGAAAGAAAGGCACGTGAAAATAATATTGGACTTTGGAAAGAATAGCCAACCCACCAGCCAAGCACATTTGCAATTCGCACCAGCCAACGCTAAAGCCAAAAATTGCAAAAGAGCTGTCTGTCTGCCAACGCTTTTTGCCGACCCGGAAAAACAAAATTAGGATAATGCTAAATTGAAAATGAAATGATAGAAATGAAGAAAGCCCAGCAGGTAACAAAGGCTATAAAAAATAGGCGGTTTAGTAGTAGCATCAAGGTTTATAGCCCGTTTGAACTTTATCGTAAGTTGAAAGATTGCGCTTCGAAATCGCCTACATTTTCATAGCCAAACCGTTGGCAACAAGGCGAAAACCCACTCTGCATTTAAGCCTATTTGGTTTTTGCCAGCGTAAAAGGCCAACACGAAAAAAAACCAAAAAAGCTTAAATCTTGCCCCCCTCCAACTAAAACAGAAATACAAAAAAACTGACATAGAATTTGTACGGAAAAGTTATGATATTTGGAATGGCAAAAAATATTGTGATTCTTTACAAACAATGGAATATTTCTATCAGCTAATATAAAAATTGATTTCGAAGAGATATAATGATTCTATTAGTTGTTGTTTGAAAACATACCGACCTAACTAATTTTTCAATATTTCCGATTTTGAATTATAAGGACAGACTGGAGCTTTCATTAAAAACCAGTTATTTGAAGTGCTCCAGATAAGATTTGTAAACTCTTGATACTCACCCCCCCCCCCCTGTCATTAAAGAGCCCTTTTCGTTGAAAGTATTTAAATTTTTACTTGACAAAGGCCTCAAATTGTTGTATTTTCGCAGATAAGGATATATAGAATATCCAATGACCTTTCTGTAAAACAAGCATTATTATTAATTGGGGAGCACGTAATGAAACAA
>JAJRZB010000388.1 GCA_024275455.1 Bacteroidota bacterium
CTTGCCTGGATGAATATTACATACCGCTTCCCGTTATTTAAACATATAGATTATCGTCTCGGACATTTATATTTCGATAAGGTATTTCTTTCTGTTCATGGAGATATAGGTAATGCATGGAATGGTGCTTTGCCAAGTCTAAACGATTTTAAGAAAGGTGTTGGTACAGAAATAAGGTTAAAGATGATTTCATTCTATCTTTTCCCTACAAGTTTATTTTTTAATGCATCGTACGCTATTGATAAAGTTGAAAAAACTATTAGAACTGAAACTGTTACCTATGGCAGGGAATGGAAATTTTATGGTGGAATTCTTTTTGATTTTAATTTTTAGGAAATTAAATTATGATTAAAAATATCTTTGTTGTTTTTATGATATTGTACTCGATCTCTTTTGGACAAGAGATGCCAAATAGTATTTTAACAGGTTCGCTAAAAAATGATACTTATTTTGCGTTCAATGAATTAGCCGACTCAAATTCAAATTATAATATAGATATTTCTCTAAAAAAGAAAACTCCGATTTTAGCCGGTTTACTTTCTTTTGTGCTTCCCGGTGCAGGTGAAATTTATACTGAAAATTATATTAAAGCCGGAATATTTGCAGCTATTGAAGTAGGGGCGGTAATTTTAGCAGTTAAATATAATAGTAAAGGTGATGACCAAACGGACTTTTATGAAGCCTATGCTAATGAACATTGGAGTGCACAGCAATATGTAAGTTGGACTTTAAATCACCTTACCTTCCTAAATCCAAATCTTAATCCGAGTGATTATAATGTTTTTGATGATAAAGGGAATATAGTATGGAGTGAACTAAATAGAATGGAAGGTGATGTTGGAGGTTATTTTTCTCATCGTTTAGCTCCTTATGGAGACCAACAATATTACGAAATGATTGGAAAATATTCGCAATTTGTTGTTGGGTGGGATACGTTTGGGGATGAGAACACAGATTATGTTTATGGTGATGAACTGCCGGATCAATTTCATTGGTATTCTAAACAGCGGGGTAAGGCAAACGATTTTTATACAGTTGCAAAATGGGCTGTTATAGCAGTAGTATCTAACCATTTTATTAGTGCACTGGATGCAGCTTGGTCTGCGAGCAGATATAATAAAAAACTTAGATTTGATGTTTCAATTGAACAGCAGAATATTGGATTTTACAAAGAGTATTATCCGCAAATAAATTTCAGTTATAATTTTTAAGGTAATATGCCAACTCCATTAGTTGTTATTGTCGGAAGACCGAATGTAGGAAAGTCAACTTTGTTTAATCGGTTGACAAAAAGTAAAAGTTCAATTGTAGATGACCAGAGCGGCGTTACACGAGATAGAATTTACGGCGATGTTGAATGGAATGGTAAATTGTTTAAATTAATGGATACAGGCGGTTATGTAAAAGAAACCGACGATAAATTTGAACTTGCAATAAAAGAACAAGTGGAAATTGCAATAGATGAAGCTGATGCAATTTTATTTGTTACTGATGGAAGATCCGGTGTTACATATCTTGATAGTGAAGTTGCTGCACTTTTAAGAGCTACAAAAAAAACTACCTTCGTTTTAGTAAACAAGGCAGATACTGCAAGCTTTGAAAATGATAAACTGGAATTCTATTCTTTAGGACTGGAAAGTGTTTACGATATTTCTGCTTTAAATGGCAGAAACATTGGTGACATTCTGGATAATCTAATAAGTGAGCTTAATTTTCCTGACGATAGTTTAGAAGAAGATCCTCGACTTAAAATTGCACTCCTTGGCAAACCTAATGTTGGCAAATCTTCTTTAACAAATTCCTTGTTGGGGTATGGCAGAAGTATAGTTACAGATATTCC
>JAJRZB010000038.1 GCA_024275455.1 Bacteroidota bacterium
AAAGAACATTGAAAATGGAATAAAAGCAAAAGGGGCAAAAGTAGAAAAGCTGTTTAAAAAGGCACTAAATCTTGCGTATGATTATAACGGTAACGGATTTAATAAAGGCAAAGGATTAAAGAAATTAAAACTACCGTTACTCAAGTTTTACGATAGAATTTTATTTAGTAAAATCAGAGCCGGTTTTGGTGGCAGACTTGAATTCTTTTTTGGCGGTGGAGCATTGTTGGATATTGAATTACAGAAATTCTTTTATGCACTTGGTATTCCAATGTATCAGGGTTATGGGTTAAGCGAAGCTTCGCCAATTATTTCTGCGAATGTTCCAGCTGCTCATAAAATGGGATCTTCGGGAAAAATTATTAAAAATCTCGAAGTCAAAATTGTTGATGCTGAAGGGAAAGAATTACCAACCGGTGAAAAAGGCGAAATTATTTGTAAAGGTGAAAACGTTATGGCCGGCTATTGGAAAAATGATAAAGCCACAGCTGAAACAATTAAAGAAGGCTGGCTTTATACCGGAGACATGGGTTATTTTGATTCCGATGGATTTTTGTATGTTTTAGGCAGATTTAAGAGTTTGCTAATCGGTAGCGATGGAGAAAAATTTAGTCCGGAAGGTATTGAAGAAGCTATTGTTGATCAATCACCATATATAGAACAGATAATGTTGTATAATAATCAATCACCTTATACTGTTGCGTTATTATTTCCTAACAAAGCTGCACTCATTCAAGAGGTAAAAAACAGAGGTTTGGATATTACAAATGAACTTGGGAAAATTGAAATAACGAAAATAATTCAGAGTGAAGTAGATAAATACAAAAAAGGTGGAGAATTTGCTGGAATGTTTCCTGAACGATGGTTACCTGCTGCTATTGGAATTTTAGGAGAAGGATTTACAGAACAAAACAAATTTTTGAACAGTACTTTAAAAATGGTAAGAGGAAAAATCACTGAGTTTTACATGAATAGAATAGAGTATTTATTTACTGCCGAAGGTAAAACTATAAATAATAAGCAAAATATGCATATTCTTAATCATTGGGAATCAGAATAAAAAATAATGAAAACAAATAAAAGGTAATTTACCTTGGGGAAAACTATGAAATTACGTTTAAGGCACATATTAATACTGTTATTATACACTGCTGTAGTAATATACAGTCAAAAAATCTATGATACTAAAGATCATTTATGGAAACCGGCAGAAGATAATGTTTATCTTCAAGAAGTATCACAAAAAATATATTCTGACAATCCCATAAGTTCGATCGCAAGTTTTAACGGTAATTGCTATGCAGTAAAAAAAAGCAACTTTATTTGCTTAAAAATGGAAAACTGGAAAAAGTAACTTCGGCCCCAAAGAATGTGAATAGGATTAAAACAGTAAATAATTCTATATGGTTGTTAACCGATTCTGGATTGTACATGCTATCAAATAATTGGGAGCAAATTGATAACCGCAATTATGTTGATTTATGTATGCATCTAAATAGTTTATATGGAGCAACAAAAGATGATGTTTTCCGTTTTGAAAACAATAAGTTTGTAAATATAGAACCTAAAGGCGGATATTATACCAGTAATATGACGATGCTTATGGAAGATGGGAGTCAGTTATTGGCAGATCCTGTTAAAATTGCTCCTATTCAAAGAATTGCATCATATAGCGGCACTCTTTATCTACTAAAATATGGGAAATTAGGATTATTTGATGGTAAAATAGTAAACCAAGATTTTATTGATTGGGGTACACTTCCCTCTTCAGCTACAAAAGACTTTTTAAGTTTTGGAAGTCGATTATTTATTAGTACTGATC
>JAJRZB010000039.1 GCA_024275455.1 Bacteroidota bacterium
ATGAAAGTTCATCATAGTAATTTTTGATTATTTCTCTGTTCATTTCCATAAATATTCTCCAGATGAAAAATTCTATTTACTCAAATTCATTGCTTGAATCATTCTTTCTAATTTTGCAAGGTCTTCCGGTGTATCAACACTTACACCAGCTGTGTGTTCACTTTTTGTTTCAACCACTTTTATCTTGTACCCTTTCTCCAAAACACGAAGTTGTTCAAGCATTTCTATTTTCTCTAAAAAGGATTGTGGTAATTTTGAAATCTCTAGTAGAAACTCTTTTTTATATACATAAAGTCCAACATGCTCAAAAACATCAATTGATTTCCCTTCTCTCGGATATGGTATCAAAGATCTGGAGAAGTAAAGCGCAAAGTCATTTTCATCTACAACAACTTTTACAACTGCAGGATCTTGATATTCTTCTTCTCCAACTTTAGTTTTTATCGTTGACATTTTAATTGAAGGATCATCTAAAAACGGTTGCACCGCTTCGTCAATCATTCTTGCATCAAGAAGTGGTTGATCGCCTTGAATATTCACAATAATATCCGCTTCAATTTTTTCAACTGTTTCAGCAATTCTATCTGTTCCAGACTGGTGTTCGCTTTTAGTCATTACAGCCTTCCCACCAAATTCTTCAACAACTTTTTTTACACGTTCATCATCAACAGCAACAAAAAGCTGATCCAATAATTCTGATTTACTTGCTTGCTCATACACCCATTGAATCATTGGCTTACCAGCGAGATCAGCTAATACCTTACCAGGGAACCTTGAAGATCCATAACGAGCAGGAATTACTCCTATAACGTTTTGTTTTTCCGACACTTTATAATTCCTTGAATTTATATAAAATATTTTAATAACTAATGTTCATACTACAATTATTTAAAAGGTAACTTTTGTTTCAAATCATTAAGGAATATTTGTCCATTTATTTCGGAACCCGATTCTATCAAGCACCCAGTTAAACTCCCTCCATTCTATTTTGCTCATTGGTTCCTTTGCTCTTGGAGTAATTACTTCAGGATGATCTATAATACCTTGTTCATAAAGCATAGCTTTTAACAACTCTTCGGGATAGTTATCATAAAATGCAAAGTAAGGCATTATTTTTTGATAATATATTTCTGCTGCTTTTTCTTCATCGCCACTTAGATAAACATTGACCACAGAAGCATGCAGATCAAGGGCTTCTGTGCCAGTCATAAAAGATGTAACACCAAGCCGCAAAAGATGAATCATGTTTTTGCCTCCCGCACCTCCAATAACTTCAAGCTCATTATCAGATATATTGATGATTTCTTCAGTCTTTAGAAGAAAATTCTTCCCTTCTGCTTTTACATATTTAACATTCTCTATTTCTTGAAACATTTTCCAAACTAACTCAGGTTAAAGAATATCAGCTGATTCAGGAATATCTTGAATTATGATCGGCAATGATACTGTATCAGAAAGTGCTTTGTAAAAACTGTATGCTTCTTCTTGACTAGGTAAATTTATCAGCGGCAATGCAGCCATTATCATATCAGCGCCCAGTTGTTCTGCTTCCTTAGCATAATTTATTGCAACATTAAACCCCTGTGCAGTTACACCGATAAATACCGGAACTCGACCTGCTGTTTCATTAATTATAATTTTTGTCAACAATGTTCTGTCACTATCTGATATTTTGTGAAACTCGGATGCAAAGCCAAAGTGACCAATTGCAACAGCACCATACTTTAACACATATTGTACTAATCTTCTTTGACTTTTCTCATCAATTTTTCCATCCGGTGTTATTGCAGTTGGTAAAATTGGCATCAGTCCTTTAAAGTCTTTCTTACTCATATTTTATTTTTCCATAATTCATTTAATTATTACTTTTACCCTCTTGTGTCCACACTGTAAGGTTTTTGAGATCCTTTCTTTTTCCTGTCAACAACGAAGCTACAGCAAAAATTGTAGCAAACATAACTATGTTACCAATAAATCCAGTATAGTATAAATCAAATGGTAAACTCATCCAGTCAGGTAAAACCCCTTTGCTATTGAAGATCGTCCCAAGAGAAAATGTAAAAGTAATTACAATTCCAACCCAGGCTGTGCGGGCACTACCAACCTTTGTTAAAAATCCTATCATATATAATCCGGTTACTCCTCCCATAAGAAGCGAAATAAGGGTAACACCAGCATCTTGTAGAGTCTTTGTTTCTGTTTGCGATAAAATCACAGCACCAACAATCATAACAACTGAAGCTGCCGTAGCTAGTTTCCAAGCAGTGTGCAAGTAATGTTTATCATCTCTGTCTTTTACCCAAAGACGACGATAAATGTCATGAACTCCAACTGTTGATATTGCATTAATACTTGAATCAAGTGAAGACATTGCTGCTGCTGCAGCCGCTATTACTAAACCACCTATACCAGGGGGTAGATAATGCACTATGAAATATGGTAATACTTGTTCAGCTTTACGTACACCATTTAGCATTTCACCTGTTTCCGGTGTCGGGAATACTTGAAAGAAAACATACAATGCAGTTCCAAGAAAGAAATAAAAAGCCCAAATAGGAACATTGCTAAAAGAAACAAACATTGCTTTACGCGCTTCATGAGTGCTTTTAGCTGTGGCATATCTCTGTATAACATTTTGGTTTGATGTATATTCCTGCATCCATTCGGTCATACCCACAAACAACATCATCAATGCGGTTTTTTCCGATAAAGAAAAACCCCATGATACCGGAAGTACATTTCCGTCTTTCCAATCAGCGAATGCCATTTTCCCATCTCTCATTGCAACTTCTATTATTTGTGTAAATCCACCCGGAAGTTCATATACAATAACAGCTAAACAAATCACTCCGCCGGAAACCAACATAATGGTTTGTAAAACATCCGTCCAAATTACAGCATCAATTCCCCCCATAATTGTATAGATAGATACAAATATTCCTGCAACTAAAATACTTACTAAAGGATCAAGACCAGTTATTTCATGCATGAGAAGTTAAAGTAAATAAAGAATAATACTTATTCTAACTAATTGACCAATTATAAATGTTAAAGCAGCATAAGTTCTTACTGATGGGCCAAAACGATTTTGCAGATATTCAAAAGCTGAAATAAGTTTAGTCTTTCTGTAAAAAGGAAGAAAAATATATGCAGCTATAATAATTACCAGGGGCAAAGTAAAACCTGGCAAAATACGAAGCCATGCAGTTTTAAATGCATCAGCAGGAAAAGCAAGAAAAGTAACGGAACTGATCGAAGTACCAACAAGACTTAAACCAATTACCCATCCGGAAAATGATCTGCCTCCAACAAAATATTCCTCTGTACTTGTATTTTTACGAGAGAAATAAATTCCCATTGCAACTAAAATTCCTAAATAAATAATCAGTGCTGTAATATCCAGCCAATGTAGATCCATTCATTTCTCTAGTTTCATTTTAATAAATAGTTTACTTTTATTGAACCTTCAATCCTAAATTCTTACAAAGCCATTCACCTGAATCATTAAAAGCTCTATAAGGATCAATATGATGTTTAGACTCATACCAAATAACTTTTTTAGGTTCGTCAGCTTTTGAATGCAAAAGAATAGCCATGGGTTTGGGAATTACTTCATCATTCTCCGCATTGATGAAAAGAAGCGGACGCGGAGATATTCTTTCTACAAAGTTTAGCGGTTATATGGGAGCCATCATAGATGTTACTTTATTCCCAAAACCTTTAACACCTTCCATTGCTCTTAATCCTCCTCCGGCAATGCAAATAATCGGAACTTCTACTCTTTTATCAACTCCGCAAAAAACCGTACCGGCAATTCCCCCAAGACTTATACCTATATAACCAGTTTTAGTGGAATCAATATCCGGATATGTATCCAAATAATCCAACCCACGTCTTAGATCAAATATCGTCTGTTTAATTGCATCGCGTAATGTATAATCAATACCTTTAAACTTATATTTTTTATTGATTCTTTCACCATGCATTGCAAAATCTATTCTAAAAACTGCAAACCCATAGTTTAATAATATGGAGTCACCTAATATCATATAATCAGTATTCTTACTATCACCAAGACCATGTTGAATTATTACAAGTGGAAAAGGTTTCTTTGCATTTACAGGAAATGACAATAATGCAGAAACTCGATTACTATTAACAGAGTTATAGGTAATATGAAATAAATTTTCAGAAAGTGTATCTATTGATACTTCAAGTGGAAAATTCTTATCATATTCATAAAAGTATTCTAAGTCAATCGTCTCTTGTTCCATACAAGAAATGAAGGAGAGTAAAAAAATACTAAGGATAAATTTTGTGTTTTTCATTTCAATAATTTTATTTTTTTTGGCATTGCGAACCCATGTTTTTGGGGTGAAGCAATCTGTTAAATAGAGCGAACACTATTGACAGATTGCCACGACTTCTAAAAAACAGAAGTCTCGCAATGACTGCTAAATATAGGTTTTGTCATATTGAAGGAACGTTTTTTGTGACTGAAATATCTTTAACTTTTTGAGTTATGAGATTCTTCCCGCCAAAATAAAGGCGGGCAAGCTATTTCGATAAAAAACATCTACATTCAGAATGACAAATATTAGTTTTTGTTAACTAATAGATAATAATTACATAGTACTACCTAATTAGGTAAATCTTCAAACTTTAGTTATCCGAGAAATCTTCCATTTTCATTATTCTCTTTTCAAATCCGGGACCTTTCCAAAAAACTTTTAGCTCTTGACCACCACCAGATTGGAAATAACTTAATTCTAAAAAATGTTTCCCTTTACTTAAATTAATTTTTCCTGACATTTCTTGATATCCGTGTTCACCATCATTATTAACTACAAGCTTATTATCAATTGTTAACTTGGAACCATCGTTAGAACCGACATAAATAATATATTCACCTTTCTCTTTAATGTTGATAGAGGTAAACAATAAAAGTGCATAATGATCTTTATTTGTTTCAATGGCATTTAAATCAAATCGGTCAATGATGCCGGTTTTATCTGGTTTTAAATACAAAAAGTTAGGAATTTTTGTCCAATGGTCAACATAATATTTATATTGAATTCCATAATTGTACTTTACTTTTTTGTACTCTGAAGTTACAATATCGCTAAGTGCAAATCCTTTTTTATAAGCTACTACTTTTAGTTGGCAACTCTCTTTAATAGATATTGGAGATTTATAATGGTTTGATTTTTTATTTGGATTTGTTCCGTCTAGTGAATAATAAATATCTGCACCTTCAATCTTACTTGATAAATCAACAAACAATGAATCGACAAAATAAATATTTTGCGGAAAAATTACTGGCGAAAACATTTTAAGTTTATCTACTTTTAGCGAAGTAGTAATACTTTCTGAATCGTTATTTATTACTTTAGCTTTTATTTCCGATGCTGCTGTATATTCAAAAGGCAGAAAGTATTTATTAGAAGTTTTCGTTGGTTCACTTCCATCCAAAGTATAGTAAATGTTATCTTTGCTTGATGTTGAGGATATTTTTACTTTACCGTATTTATCCCTTGATATCATTGGAATTGATACAACCGGTAATTTTTGTCTGGCTAAACTATTTACATTTTCCAAATTTCCATTCATGGGTCGAATACTGTATCTGAAGGATTTGGGTTCTGCATTCACTTTGTATTGTTCTAATATTTCCGGACCGCAACTTGCATTTCCAACACCTCTTTCTGAAGCATAAAGGTTAAGATATATTTCCTCACTTTGTTTTAATTCATTTGTATGCTTTGCAATTGACAATGCTTCTTGAGAATAATGAAGAGCTGAAAAAGCAAAAGGATATGAACTATTTGAGAACATAATACCTTGTTGTTTATTATCACTCAACAACAACCATCTTACATCTTGTTTACTTCCGGTTGCCTGAGGTTTTATGTACGGGAAATATTGCTCCGTTACTGTGCTTTGATAAAGTCCAATTGCTGCTCCGGTTTTTCTATCGGAATAGTTTTCATGAGGTCCGCGTCCGTACCATTTTATGTTTTCATATTCTGAATTAAGTGTTAATAAAACTGCTAATCCCGGTAAAGTCGGCAAATCACTCTTTGGAATAAATTGATTGTCAACAACAATAATTCCATTACTCAATATTGTATAAATACTTCTGTGCAACAATGATGCTTTTTTATTTGCCCGATAGTTTATATCTGTCTCAATAATAATGGATTTATTCTTTCCATGTGTAACTTTCAATTTTTGAAGTGTACTTTTCATATTTTCAAAATTATATTTCTGCCATTCATAAATAACTTTTCCATCGTTGTCTAACGGAGCACGGTATATTTGAAGTTTTGGTCCGAAATCTTTTTTATTATTAATATGCAAATATTCTTTATCATTATATTGGATAGAAGTAATAAAACCGGTTGTTTTATTAAATTTAATTACAAAGTTATCTCCAACAATATTAAGCTTCATATTATCTTAAATAACTTCGGGTTCTGTTATTTTCGAGATATTTATAACTTCAGCATCTCGAACTTCCACAGGTAATTTCATTTGATCCCATGCAATTTCAAAATCTTTTTCAGCCCAAAGGTTTTCTTTCGTTTCTACAAATTTTATATTCAACCAATATTCAGCTCCGGGTTTTGGTGATATCTTTTTAAACGGAATATTATCCACTTTCTTACTGAGTGGTTCAATATTTAATCTTCCCAAATCACCGTTTTGAATAACAACACCATCCTCAGATATTTCCCATAATGCTTTATATTTACTCAAATTTGTAAAACTGAATTTATTTTTTATCCTTACTTTTCCCGAAAGTAAATCAACCGGTTCAACCTTAACATTTTGATAAACCTTTTTTACTTCCCACATTTTGGGAGATATTTTTCTATTGGGTAAAATCAAACCGTTGATGCAAAAGTTACCGTCGCTTGGTATATCCGGCGGACCGAAGTCTCCACCATAAGCAAAATATTCATTCCCCTTATCATCTTTTTTATACAAACCTTGGTCAACCCAATCCCAAACACATGCTCCCATAAATATTGGATTATTTTCTATTACATCCCAATACTCTTGCATATTACCGCAAGCGTTGCCCATTGCGTGAACGTATTCACATATAAAATAAGGCTTTGTATTTTCACTGTTGGCATAATTAACCATGCTTGAGATTTTGGGATACATTCTACTGTAAACATCAGCAGCATCATTGTATCCTTCGTAGTGCACCGGACGAGACGGATCAACATTATGAGCATAATCTCTCATTGCAAAAAAGTTATCACCTATACCAGCTTCGTTGCCAAGTGACCACATAATCACACTTGGGTGATTTTTATCTCGCTGTATCATACTTTTAATTCTGTCAACAGAAGCCTCTTTCCATTTCGGATCACTTTGCGGTAAAATTCTACTTGCTCCGTGTGATTCTAAATTTGTCTCGTCAACAATATAAATTCCGTATTCATTACATAGTTGATACCAGTAGGGATCATTTGGATAATGAGATGTTCGAACAGTATTTATATTGAACTGTTTCATCAACTTAATATCTTTAACCATTGTCTCTCGAGGGATATGCTGACCGTAGCGAGGATGCATTTCATGACGATTAGTTCCTTTTAGATGAACCGGTTTCCCATTAATTAAAAACCGAGCATTCTTTATTTCAACTTTCCTAAATCCTATTTTTGATTCTGTTGTTTCAATTATTTTACCTTTCGGATCTTTCAATATCAAAACTACTTGATAAAGATTAGGTGTTTCGGCTGTCCATTTTTAGGGTTGGAAATCAATTGGTTAAGTTCAATTTTGGTTGTCCCATTTTCGTCAACTGAGACATTTGACTTGCTCATTTTATTGCCAACTTGATTGCGAGTATCATCAAATAGTAGAGTTTCTATAGAGATATTGTTAAATTCTTCATCAGAATAATTTTTTAACTCTATATCAATTTCCAATTGAGCATCTTTGTAATTCTCATCCAAATTAGATTTAATAAAATAATCTCTAATATGAAGCTTGGGAGTTGAGAATAAATACACATCTCTATAAATTCCACTTAACCGCCACATGTCCTGGTCTTCCAAGTAACTTCCATCAGACCATCGGTACACTTCAACAGCTAGAACATTATTACCTTTTTTAAGATAAGGTGTTAAATTAAATTCCGCCGGAGTCATACTTCCTTGACTATAACCAACCTTTTTACCGTTAACCCAAATATAAAATGCTGACTTAACACCATTGAAATTAATAAATATTTCTCTTCCATTCCAATTTTTTGGTATTGTAAAGTTTCTTCTGTACGAGCCAACAGGATTATTATCATGAGGAATATAAGGGGGATTAACAACTACAAACGGATATTTTACATTTACATAAATTGGAATTCCGTAACCGTACATTTGCCAATTGCCAGGGACAGGAATTTCATCCCAATTAGAAATATCAAACGTTGGTTTGTAAAAATCAGTTGGTCGATCGGCAGGTTTTGGGACCCAATTAAATTTCGATTTTCCATTTAGTGTTTTGTAAAATGGTGATGCAGCCCAATCAGTCTCTTTCGCTTGCTCAACTGTTGCAAAAGGAATAGAAGTATTATGTGCTTCTTCCTTATTAATCCCGAATATCTCTGAGTTTTCCCAATCATTAATTTTATTTTGTGCAAAAAAATTGCAAGTAAAGATTATAAATAAGATTACTACATGCATAGTTATTTTCAAATTATTTTCCCCACTGTTAGCTTATCTTTTATTTTAATACACTTCCTCTATTGGATACTTACTGACAACCATACGTAACAAAATATTTTCTGAGATATTTCCTTCGTTAATTATATTTTCTTCATCGAATTTTGCCATCAATATTTCTCTAGCACCTGTTCGAGAATAATCGTAGATAATATGAATCATCCCATCTTCACTTTGTTGACCATCAGGGTATGAAACCCCATTTCTTTCATCAAGTAATAAACCGCCAATCCAAGTATTACCATCATCGACTGACAAGTATGCTGTTAAATGAGAACGTCTTGTTCTTTTATTAATCGGACCATTTTTCACAAGCAATAAATTTCCTGAGGATAAACGTCTTATAAAAAAACGAGCCGAAGGATGCTGAATTAAGGAAGGGACTAAAACACTCCATGTTTTACCAAAATCATTCGAAATACTTTCTCCAATGCCATAGTTAGTCCGAATTAACATCCATAATGATTTATCTTTTCTCTCAACTATCATGTGTTCATCGTAACTACGAAATTCGATTGGGACATTACAGGCACCCCGTAAAAAAAATGTTTTACCTTTATTAGTTGAAACCACAACTTTAGCACTATTGTCTGTCTCTCTCCAAGTGGATGCAGGCAATATCCAATCACCATTTGAAAGAACTGTCGGTTTACACATCATAACCCCATCAGTAATGTATCTCGGTTTCGACCATTTAGAATTTTCGATGTTGGGATTGCTATTGGTTTTAGCCCAAACACCAGAATTCGCTCCATCATGACCAATTGTCTGAGCCCAGAATAACCAAAGTTTTCCTTCCGGATCTATCCATATCTCCGGATCAAATGCACGAATCGGACCAACACCATCAGGATCTATAATCAGTTTTTCTCTCCATGAATTACCACTATCACTACTAGTAGAAACTACAACATAGTTATTCTCATCTTCACCAGCAGTTTTACCTGCATACCATGTTGCCCATAGTTGCCCCTTATGACTAATAGCAAGACTTGGTATTCCTTGAAATTTTCTACTTATTAAAGAATATTCTTGAATACTTTCTTCCTCTTTACAAGATATAAATATAATTGCAATCAGTAGTAATAGAATTACATTTAATTTGTTACATAGAAAGCTGTAATTCATTTTATTTTTAACTTCCTAAATAAATTATAAGTTTTAATAACTATCATTTATTTGGTATTAATATAGCAAACCAACTACCACCTAGAGAAAATTTAATTCTATCTTTTATTAACTGAGTATTCTGTATCACCAAGAAAAGAAAAAACTATTGCAAACTGTTAAAGTAATCTTTTTGCTCTTGGTTCCATTGTTGTTAATTCTGCAATTTTAATTGAGTTTCCCGATTCTATGCTTTTTCTTGCGGCAACTCCAATTAGTATTGACATCACTCCATCTCTAAGTCCTGCAGCTCTTTCAAAAGGATCAATCTTATCTTGATATTTAAATATTTTATCTTGTAAGCGACTATCACCACCTCCGTGTCCACCTCTTACAATCGGTACTTTCACTGTTTCAAAATCCTTCCAAAGTTTATGTACTATTATCGGTTCAAATTCAGCTTCATCTTTTCCGGTTTGATCCATTTCTCTTGCATGCATTTCAGCTTGGTCAATTGAAACATTCTTTTGGTAAGGAATATCAAGCCATGCATCAATTCTTCCTTCTGTCCCGTTTAATCCTACTCGCCAACCTTCATACGGAGAATATGTTGTTAACGAGTAATTTAATGTTACATTATTCTTATACTTAACTTGTGCAGACATTTTATCGTAAATATTAATTTCTTTTCTGTAAAGACAATTATCTCTAATGTATCCATCAAATTTTTCATTAGCAACATATAAATCCATTAAACGTTTATTTTTGGTTATATCCCAATAAAATTCGCATTTTGATTTGTGAGGACATGTTCTGCATTTATCTCCTCTGAAAGGTCCGTTTTCTCCATAATATTCCAAATCGCCATAGGCAAAAACTTCTTCCGGATCAGAATCAATCCACCAATTTAACAAATCGAGATGATGAGTTGCTTTATGTACCAAAAGTGTTCCGCCTTCTTGTCTTAACCCGTGCCATCTTCTAAAATATGAAGCACCGTGATAAGTATTTAAATACCAATGAAAATCAACTGATCTTAATTCTCCGATAGTATTTTTTTGCAATAACTCTTTTACCTTTGTTGCATAAGGAGACCATCTATAATTAAATCCAACAATAAGATTTTTACGGTTACGTCTTTCAGCATCAATTATAGCTTGAGCTTTTTCTTCATCTATAGTTAAAGGTTTTTCAGTCAATACATCACAACCCATATCGAGACCTTTGATAATAAATTGATGATGTGTTGAATCTTTAGTAGTAACAATTACTAAATCCGGTTTTGTTTGCTTTACCATTTTTTCGAAATCTAAAAACGTAGGACAATTAACACCAATGTATTTTCTCCCATACTCTAATCTTCCCGGGTTAATATCAGAAAGTCCGACAAACTCAATTATATCAGAGTAATTTTCATTTAGTCTTCTTCCCCAAAAGCTAGTACCTCTTATTCCGGTTCCGACTAATCCTACTTTTAGTTTTTTATCTTTTCCAAAAGCAAATGAGTTTATTGGTAATGCTGCACTGGCTGCAAGCATACCGACTGATGTTAGAAATTTACGTCTTGATAATTTCATAAATCTTTCTCCTAATGTGTGAAAGGTTATTTATATTATTTTAGATTTAGATATTTTATAACTGTTTCATCTCCGATTAGTGCATTGCTTGGTCTTGGATTTTTCTTAGTAAAAACTTTTAATTTTTCTTGAGGTAATATTGTTACAAAATCTTCTTGTATAGTATTTTTAAATATTACATTATGAGTATTCAATTTTAAATGATATGCCAGAAATATATAAGCGGCTGCACGTTTCGAGTAACCATAATCATGCTTCTCTGCTGGAAAGTGAACATTCTCAACTTTATGTTCCGCATTATAAAGAGCATAGACTTTTTGAATATATGGATACTCAATTCTGGGGGTATTTCTTGTCCAATCCAATCCATTGGAAATTAGCAATAATGGTCTTGGGGCACACAGAGCTGCAATTTCGACATTATTAGTTTGGTGGTTTTCACTTTTATGTATAGGCATACCGCTTTCGCAAACGCATCCACCAAAGAAATGTGCAGAAACTTGAACAACCGGAACGGAAACCTTAATTCTCTTATCAATAGCAGTGAGAATAAATGTCTGTGTTCCTCCACCTGAAGCCCCTGTCATTCCAATTCTGTTTGAATCAATATCAGGTCTCGCAAGTAAATATTCTAACACTCTTCTACTATTCCAAGTTTGCAGTAATAAAGCAATCGGCATTTTGTGGGTAACTTGATTTGATTCAGCATAACCAATCATATCATAAGCAAAAACGATAGCTCCCATTCTTGCTAGTGTTGCACAACGATACTGTACATCTTTTGTTAATCTTTTGTCTTTAAGATGACCATGTGGAGAAAGTATTGCAGCCATCTTTCCTTTTGACTTGACAGGTCTGTAAATGTTGCCGGTTATATAGAATCCGGGAAAACTTTCTATGGCAACATTCTCAACAATATATCCATCTAAAATTTTTGTATCCCGAACAATCGGATTAAAGTTCCCTCTGATATCGGGCATTTGGTCAAGTTTCATACCTTTAATTATGTTATCCCTAATAATGGCTGCTCGACTTTCCCAAGATTCAAGATCATTCCACTCTTTAGCAAATTTTTTCATCATCAGGTTTGCTTCATCTTCCGTCCAATGCCTTCCAATACACAGCATATTATTTTGAGAGTAAACAACTGAACTTAGAAATAGTAAAATAACAAATGAAATTATTTTCATGTAATAGCTCTAAAATTATTTTGATTCTTAGTAATAATATGCTTAAGGGACAGGAGCACCTCTGGCAATAGTAAATAAAGTGTACCATTCTTCTCTACTTAATTCTATATCATCTGCAAGGCAAGAGTTTTTAATTCTTTCAGGATTTGTTGTTCCAATTACCGGTTGAATTCCTACCGGATGTTTTAATAACCAAGCAAGTGCTATCGCTTCTTTTGATGTTCTTTTTTCTTCGGCGTAAATTGAAATTTGGTTAGCAAGTTGTTTTTCTTTTTCATCAGAATCTGGAACAGGATTAAATATTTTACCGAGAGCAACCGGAGACCAAGCTTGTACCTGAATTTTATTTAATTTGCAATAGTCCAAAATGCCGGTTGCAGCTGCATAATTTCCGCTCAACTGATTTGCTAGAATCCCGTCGTTAATTACATGATGATGTAGTAAGCTTATTTCAATCTGGTTAACAACTAATGGGTTATCTAAACTATTTTGTAATAAAGAAATTTGATTACCATTAAAATTACTTACTCCAAAATATCTTACCTTACCTTTTTTACGGACTTCATCAAATGCTTTAGCTACTTCTTCCGGCTCCATTAACGGGTCAGGTCTATGTAGCAATAAAATATCCAAGTATTCTGTACCTAATCTCTTTAGCGAATTATCAACCGAATTAATTATATGTTCATAACTAAAATCATATCTGCCCGGTGAATTGGGATTAGGATTTCCTTTAAATCTAATTCCGCATTTGGATTGAATTATAATTTTATCCCTAATATTTTTCATCTCTTTCAGAATTTTTCCAAAAACCAACTCAGATTTTCCTTTTTTATAAATATCCGCATGATCAAAAAAGTTAATTCCGTTTTCGAGAGCAGTTGTAATTGCCTCAGCAGCTTTAGTAATTACTTTATCAGTTAAAGGTGAATCATCCCACGATCCGCCAATTCCCATGCAGCCATAAGCAACTTTTGAGACTTCTAAATCTGTATTTGCGATTTTATACTTTTTCATAATTCTATTCCGGTATTAATTTTATTTTCTCATTCAAACTTTATACTAAATAAATCTGCATCTTTCATATAGAAACGTAATTTAATTGGTTTACCAATCAATTCTTCTACATTTTTATTTGACTTCCACTTAACAATTTTCTTAATCTCATTACCAATTATCTCGTTGCAATTTTCCATTTCAAAACCTTTAATTACTTTTCCATCTATATCTTGAACTTCAACTTTAATTACTCCGGCAGCAGATGTTGAAAAGTTCATAAAAAGATTATCTCCGGTAAAATAGAAAGGTTTTGTTATCATCTCACCACCATTATACGAAGTATGAACCGATGTAAAACCATCCAAACGTAATGAATAACGTCTCAAATGTGCTATCGGTTGAGCATAATCTTGATTAACATATATTGACATTTCCGTTGGACTTGTCTGAATAATATTTAAAGCAGGATAATTAGAACGGGATACCCAATTATGTAACCCGATTCCAGGACGAATAAATCCTTCCATAAAAGTTCTATCATAATTGCTGCCGCCTCTTGTTGTCATAAAGATTGCATCGGAACAATCTTTAAAATACTTAGGATTTACATTAAGTTGCTTAGCTTGTTCTTCTGTTAACACTTGACGCTTTGGCATAAAACGAGCTGCAACCGAAATATAAATATGAGGAGCACGAAAATACGGAGCTGTTTGGTTAGTATAAAGTTGTTCCCTGGGTGTATCTCCAAAATCCATTTCGACCGGTTCTGCCCAATTAATAAAATCATGTGAAGTAGTTCTTGCTATAGATCTATAGCGAATTCCATTAACTTTAACCCAAGTTCTATAATAACATACGTACTGTTGTTCTTCTTCCGACCAAAAAGCAACATTTTGAGAGTCAAAATCACTTTTTCTTCCAATTATAACAGGCTCTTTTTGTAGTACACTCCAATGAATTCCATCTGGTGAAACATAAGCTATTAGCCCGCTTTTTTCAATTCCGCCGAGTGCTTTATATTTTTGATTTAAATTTACATCCTTTCTTGTATCAAGAAATGGACTAAAATTATGTGTTACCGGTGCAGCGTTTGCTAAAATAACATTATTATTAAACGTTCCGTTAATTTTATAAATTTTTAAGTCAGGCTTTATCCAGTTTATTCCATCTTTAGATTCAGCGTAACAAGTTGTTTCATCAATACTTCCATCTTTTCCGGCTTTTGGTAACCCTCTGTAATATAGTTGGTATTTTTTACCGTTGTTAATTACTGTACAGTAACCGG
>JAJRZB010000389.1 GCA_024275455.1 Bacteroidota bacterium
ACTTTTTGTTCATAATATTCTTTAAGATTTTGACTCATACAATATAAAGTTGTAGGTGTTCCGGCAACGGCAATAGTTGGTAGAGAATTCGGAATATTTGATTTTAATTCTTCAAAAACATTTTTTAAAT
This sequence comes from Bacteroidota bacterium, assembly GCA_024275455.1. GTDB lineage: Bacteria > Bacteroidota > Ignavibacteria > Ignavibacteriales > Melioribacteraceae. Next base: position 131 of record JAJRZB010000389.1, read on the forward strand.
AACTATTAATTTTATCTGTAATTTTTGGTTCGTGAGGAAATGAAGATAGAAATTTTCCCGTTAAGCTAACAGTCCCAACCTGAAAACTATGTTTGTAAATTATTTTATTCTTGTTCCCATAAATAATTTCCGTGCTCCCGCCACCAATATCTATTACAACTTTTTTATTCATCTCCGGAAATGCTGAACTGGCTCCGAGAAAAGATAGTTTTGCTTCTTCACTGCCGGAAATAATTTTTATTTCCAAGTCTAATCTACTCTTAACTATGTTAATAATTTCATCCGAATTAGAAGCAATTCTCATTGCATTTGTAGCTGTTATAATTGTTTTACTACATTTATATTGAATTATTTTTCTTTTAAAATCTAAAAGTATTTTAAGCAATTCTTCAATTTTATTATCAAGAATTTTTCCTCCAATTTTCAAATCTTTTCCTAAGCGAGGAGTTTCGTATTGATTATAAATAGGGATTATCTTGTGGTCTTCAACTTTTACTATTAATAATAGAATAGTATTTGAGCCGATATCGATAGAAGCAATATTCATTTGTACACTTTATTCTGATTATTATAGAATTTATAATTTAGAAATTTCTTATTTTATTATCTAATAATATTTTAATTGCTATGAAAATAAAAGAAAAAGAGTTTGAAGCTGTTTTAGAAGATCTAAAATCTTTAGCTACCCAAATGGGAGCAAAAGTTAGATTTGAAAGAGGTGATTTTAAGGGTGGTTATTGTTTGGTTAAGGATAGCAAGATAATAGTTCTTAATAAAATATCCACTACTCAACGGAAAGTAATAACTCTTTCGGCAGCATTAAAAGAACTTGGTGTTGATGATATTTATTTATCCCCAAAATTAAGAGAAGTTATTGAAGAAATGGATGAAACAAAATGAAAATACTAATTATTAATGGCCCTAACTTAAACTTATTAGGGAAAAGAGATTCTAATCAATACGGAAGCTTAACTTTAACTGATATTGAAAATCTGATTTTAAAAGAATATGTCAATGATGAGTTTTCATTCTTTAAATCTAATATTGAAGGAGATATAGTAAATCAAATTCAAAATGCTCCCCAAAAATTTGATGGACTAATAATAAATCCTGGTGGTTATACTCATACTTCTGTAGCCATTAAAGATGCATTAGAAATTATTGAAATTCCAAAAATAGAAGTACACCTTTCAAATCTTTCGAAGAGAGAAGAATACAGACAAACCCAAATTACAACTCAAAGTACCGATGGTTATATTTCCGGTTTTAAAGAAAACGGATATCTTGCAGCGGTCTATCTATTAAAGAAACTTAAATAAAAACCAAATATTATATTCTATATTTAAAATAGTATTTTCTTTAACGTATTTTTTTGGAAAGTAAGGAAAAGCTTCATTAGATCTTTTTGTAATAAATAATACGTGCTC
>JAJRZB010000390.1 GCA_024275455.1 Bacteroidota bacterium
ATTTATGACCAGCTTAAATATTCCGAATCCTCGGATACAAATACTCAAGCTCAAAAAGCTATTCACTATATTTTGGGAATAGAAAAATCTTTTCCTATCTCATCAGGTAATAACAGTTTCTTTAATTTAAAAATTGAAGGATATTACAAAGAATATGAAGATTTAATTTCTTCTTATTACGGAGTGTTTGAAAGACTTACCTACTCCCGTGAAAATGATGCAACAGGTAATGCCGGCGGGTTAGATTTATATGCGGTTTTAAGTCTGCCGGGATTTTACGGTTGGGTAAGTTACGGGCTTCTTTATGCTAATGAAAATTTAATCAATGATGATATTGGAGAATATCCAAGATACACTGACCAACGGCACACAATCTCTTTTGTTTCAAATTTTGAATTTGGTAAAGAATGGATGTTTAGTCTGAAAGCCTATTACGGAAGCGGTTTCCCTTACACACCAAAAACAGCAGTAAAAAATGAATTGGATATTTGGGAATGGAAAACCGGAGAACGACATTCAGCTAATCTGCCGGCTTATAAAAGAGTTGATATAAGAATTTCGAAAATATTTAGGTTTAGTGGTTTTAACTTATCAACATTTTTAGATGTAAGTAATGTTTTCAACTTCAAAAATATTCAGCAATACGAATATAGTACTGTGCCGGATATTTATAAACCTGAACCGGAAGAAGTTTTGCTATGGCCTATTTTACCTTCTTTTGGAATAAGATTTGAATTTTAATCTTCTTACGGAACTATTGGGACTTTAGTAGAACTCATTATCGATAAATGATTTCGATGTTCTACAATTATATAATAATTACCCTCTGCAACAGGAAATATTAACGGACTGCTACCATCTAGATCTACAACCGTTCCATCAGACTTAACAAAACCGGCTCTGCTAACTACAGTAGATGATTTATCTATGTCGCTTCTTAAAGATACCAAAACCCAATCAACAATATTGGAAGGAATAGTTGAAACATTCTCATTCCCCGAATAATTCCACGGTGATTGATTAAAAGGCTGATTATTTGGAATAGCACCGACAATACTTAATTCATTACTCATAGCCTGGTTTGATAAATAACTCCCTTCCAGAAAAACTTTAACAGATAATTTTGGCAAGACCGTTTTAATTGCATCAAACCATACTTGAGACATTTTGTTATATCCAACACTATTCGGGTGTACTCCATCAGAAAGATCATCAGGATAAATAAGTGAATTTTCCATATCTACAAGCACTAAATTGTCTCCGTTCGCAATTCTAATGTTAGCCATAATTTCTAACGCATTATTAAAAGCAGTTGTCGTATCTGATTCATTTACAAGTGTTGTTTCAGTTTTATCTTCCCTATTTATAATTTTTGCCAATATTACTTTTATATTTGGATCAAAAGTATAAATAGTATCCAATAAACCACTAATATCTGCAACAGTAGTATCAATAGTGTTATCGTTCCTAGAGTCATAATACTCTCCAATGTCATTGGTTCCTATGTGGAGTAATATTAAATCCGGCGGGTTTAATTCCAAGAATGAACGAAGATGACTATTCATATCATAATTATAGTTTGGATACCAATGTTTTGCATGCCAACCACCGTGCCCTTCGTGTTGTTTATCAATAAAATCACCATTCTCAATAGATCCCACAAAGTCAAACTCCAAACCATTATTATCTAATTTTACTTTTAAAGGTTTTCTATATCCA
>JAJRZB010000040.1 GCA_024275455.1 Bacteroidota bacterium
CATTCTTCAGAGAATAAAGGTGAAATAGAGGCTGTAAGAGAAATGCACAATATGGAAAATATTGAATACTTTAACTCTATTGATATTCTTGGTGATCACACGGTTCTTGCTCATGGAATTCATGTGAATGAAAAAGAGATTGGCTTACTTAAAAACTCACAAACTAGAATTTCACATTGTCCTTCCTCCAATTTAAAATTAGGTTCCGGCATTGCAAATATTCCAAGATATTTAAAAGAGAATATATCTGTTTCATTGGGGGCTGATGGTGCTCCTTGCAATAATAATTTAAGTCAATTTACGGAAATGAGATTAGCATCCTTAATTCAGAAACCAATTTATTCACCAACGGAAATGGATGCGCTAACCGTTTTCCGGTTGGCAACAATTGAAGGAGCAAGAGCATTAAATATAGATAATGAAGTTGGAAGTATTGAAATAGGTAAAAAAGCCGATCTTGTGCTTCTTAATTTGGAAAAACCAAATCAAACACTGATAAACGAAAATATTTATTCCACAATTATTTATTCGGCAAATACGGAAAATATAGAAGAAGTTATGATAGAAGGGGAATGGACAGTTCGAAGCGGAAAATCAACAGTTTATGATGAAGAAGAAATTTTTAGAAAAGGGAAAACAGAATTAATTGAATTACTAAAACGAAGTAAACTAAATTAATTATGAAAATAATTTTTGCATCCGGTAATAAAGGTAAAGTTCGAGAAGTTAAATCTATTTTTTCAGAAAATAATGTTGAGATTTTATCATTGGAAGAAATTGGTTTTACCGGTGATATAATTGAGAACGGAAATACTTTTGAAGAAAATGCTTTTATAAAAGCCGATACAATATTTCAAAAATATAATTTACCGGTTATTGCTGACGATTCAGGTTTGGTGGTAGATCAGCTTAACGGTCAACCCGGAATTTATTCAGCAAGGTTTGCCGGTGAAAATGCCACTTATGATGATAATAACAAAAAATTAATTTCCGAATTAGATGAATTTCCCGAGCCGCATTCTGCTAAATTTATTTGCTGTGCCGTTTTTGTAGATGCTAAAAATAGGATAAGTGTTTTTGGTGAACTACCGGGAGAAATTATTTCCGAGTATAGAGGAACAAATGGATTTGGTTTCGACCCAATATTTATTCCGGAGAACTACAAAATTACTTTAGCCGAGATGAATTTAGCAGAGAAAAACAAAATTAGTCATAGAGCAAAAGCGTTTGTTAAATTAAAACAAATATTGCAACAAATCACTTCTCAGCAATAACAATCTGAACAATTCCAAATGTAAGAGAAGTCCTTCTGATATTTACAAATCCGGTTTCAGTTAAATAATCCACTAAGTCTATCTTCGCATCAAAATCGTTTACCGATTCCGGAAGATAAGTGTATGCCTCATTATCTTTTGAAACTAATCGCCCTATAAAAGGAAGAATTTTATTAAAATAAAATAAATATAAACTACGAATTAAAAAGTTTTTAGGTAACCGAAATTCCAATATTGTAACCTTACCATTTTCTTTAAGAACATTGTAAAATGATTGGAAGCCCTCTTTAATATTGTAAAAATTTCTAACTCCGAATGCTACTGTTATGTTTGTAAAAGAATTATCTTTTAAAGGCATATGTTCTGCAACTGATTGGACTAAATTTCCACTGCTCCAGTCCGCTTTTTGGTGAAAAAGAGAAAGCATATTTTTTGAAAGATCCAAACCTACAATTTTATTAACGCCCATCTTTTTTGCAGCGATGGAAAAATCACCTGTTCCGCAAGCTACATCAAGTAAAATTGTGTCTTTATTCACTCCGGTTAACTTTAATGATTTTTTCCTCCAATAAAAATCAATTCCGGCACTCAAAAAATGATTTAGAAAATCATATTTAGGAGAGATGCTGTCAAATATTCTTCTTACTTTATTTTGTTTGTTCATATAAGTATTGTTTGTTCTTCTTTTTAAATTCGGAGAATCGCAACTACAGTTGTTGTGTTTGTTTATTCTTAAAATTGATTCCTATGTACCCGGCACTTTAAAGTGGCAGGTACAAAAGATAAATATTACTTAAATTCAAATAAAGGATTACCGGTTTTCTTTTGCCACCAGTTAAAAAATGGTTTTGCAATTAAAATTGTTATTATCATAAATACTAAACCGCCGATTAAATCAACCACATAATGATATCTTAAATATACCGTAGCGAAAATTAATAATGTTCCGTCAATTAGAAAAAATAATTTATTCTTTGATTTAAGCTTAACAGCTAAATACATAATCAGCAAGGTCATTTGTGTATGTCCGCTTGGGAAAACATCCCTTTGAACAACTTCAATTGGGTTAGGAGTTCCTGAAGGAATTGATTCGCCCGAATTTACTATTTCCCTTAAAAAATTTGTAAGAAAAATTCCCGGCAGTTCAGTATTGGTTAAACTAAAATCATGTAATGTAAATCTGGGACCAACCGCTGGTAGAAAAAAGTAACCTATATAAGAGAGAAAAAATCCCAAGACAATTAAAAATATTATAAAATTAAACTCTTTATTTTCATGTTTAATCTGGTACTCTACTCCTAAAATAATTGGAAGAAAGAAAAAAGTACCGTAAGCAATTTGTAAAATTTCAGTAAGTAGGGGATTAGCAAATTGATATAAAAAATGAGTGGGATCGGTTCCAAATAAAAACCGGTCGGCAGCAATTAGTAAATAATCATAATCTAAACTATGGATCGAATGTAAGAGAACATAAACCTCTTTAAATGATAAAAATATTAAAGGAACAACATAGTAATAATGGATGTTTTTCCAAACTTTGCTTTCAGAGTTCTTATCTTTATTTGCAACAAATACAACAAACCCTATTAACGAAAAATTTAATATTACTAAAATATACCATTCGCTAATAGATGAATGAAATAATAAATTAACAGCAATTAAGTAAAGGTAAAAAATAATTACAACTAGATCTGTTGGTGTTATTGCATTAAATAATTTTTTATTTATGAACATATAATTAGGAAAGATATAATGTTAAAAGTGAGAAATAAATTAATAGTCCGATAATATCGTTGGTTGTTGTAACAAAGGGTCCCGTTGCAATTGCCGGATCAACATTCATTCTTTTAAGTAAGACCGGAACAAGTGCTCCAATCATTGTAGCATTTATCATTATAAGAAATAGTGAGAATGATAAAATGTATGCAAAACTTACATCAACTTTAAAAATAAAAAGTGTTACAACTAATAATACGGCTGTACAAACTACCGAGTTAACAAAGGCTACTCTAAATTCTTTTAAAAGTCTTTTGATTGTTTCATTTTTCCATATTTCCCCGGCGTTAATTGATTGTACCATTACAATTGCAGATTGACTACCGGCGCTTCCGCCCATTGCCATAACTATAGGAATAAAAAA
>JAJRZB010000391.1 GCA_024275455.1 Bacteroidota bacterium
AAAAATGAAACAGGAATATCCTTGTGATTATATGAAAGATAGGTAAATGCACTTGGAGTTAGCTTATGTTTGTATTTAATTTTTTGTTTACTCTTAAAGACACTAATATTCCTAACATATTGTAATAATTTTTCATTTGGCTTTATATGGACAACATCAATCATACTGATCAAAAGTTATTCAGTTTAATAATATTGTTGACTAATAATTTAAATTACCTCGAAAGAAGTGTAAAAAATTTAGAGAAGTGAATGTTACCAACTGAGAGTCAAAAAGTTTCTCTCAAAGGCATTTATTTTATTAACATAAGATAATATAATAATAGGACTTATGAATATCAATATTTAAACAATCAATTTGTAATTCGCTTAGGTTTATTGAATTCGATTCAAAGTGTCTAAACATATTAGTAAATATTATTCACAAAGAGTTTGCATGTTGCATGAGATTACTTTAATTGAATTGAGTGAGTTGTAGCCGCAGACTTGCCTGCAACAAGCAAGCTTTAGTCTGCAACTATTAAATAATTATAACATTTCAATTAAAGATTCATCATAATCTTCAACATTTTCATAACCAAGTAGATTTAAAATAGTACCGGCAATATTGGTTAAGCCAGGGTTTTCAATATCAGCCATTTTGTATTCGCCGTTAAAGTTAGGATCGTAAATTACAAATGGTACCGGGTTTAATGTATGAGAAGTTTTAGGTGTTCTAACCCCGTTTTTCTCTGTAAACATTTCATCGGCATTTCCGTGGTCGGCAGTTATTAAAGCAATACCTCCAAGTTCATCAATAACCGGAAGAATTTTTGCTAACCCTTCATCAACTGCTTCAACTGATTCTATTATTGCTTTTACAATACCGGTATGTCCTACCATATCTCCGTTAGGATAATTAATTCTTCCGAATTGGTATTTGCCCGATTTCAATAACTCAATGGTTTTATCAGTAATCTCATCGGCTTTCATTCTTGGGGCTTTGTCAAATTCAATTTTATCCGAGGGGATTTCTATGTAGGTCTCTTGGTTTTCACAAACATAACCGGATTTATTTCCATTCCAAAAATAAGTAACATGTCCGAATTTTTGAGTCTCGTAAATTGCAAATGTACTTAATCCTTCAGCACACATGTACTCACTTATACTTCTATCAATTTTTGGAGGATTAACCAAATAATTTTTCGGGATATGTAGATCGCCATCATATTCCATCATTCCGGCATAAAATATTTTAGGAACTCTTACTCTATCAAATTTATCGAAATTTTCTTCTTCAAAAGCTTTACTAATTTCAATTGCACGGTCACCTCTAAAATTGAACATTACAACAGCATCACCGTTTTCAATCGTTCCATTTGGTTTTTCATTATCATCAACAATTACAAACGGATCCAAGTATTGGTCAATTTTATCGGACTCATCGTAATAAGTATTTATTGCTTCGGTAGCACTTTTAAATTTTCTTCCAATACCGAGTACATGAGCATCCCAACCTCGTTTAACAATATCCCAATCGGCATCATATCTATCCATTGTTGTAATCATTCTTCCGCCACCGGAAGCAAAATTGTAATCAAAACCTTTTTCCTGGGATATTTTTTGAAAAAGCTCCTCGGTCGGTTTAATATAATTAGGGGCAGATCTTCCGGGCACATCTCTTCCATCTAATAAAGCATGAAGTCTTACTTTTGGTACTCCTGCATCAGCACATTTATTTATCAGAGTAAAAAGCTGATCAATATGCGAATGAACATTTCCATCGGAAAGCAATCCTAAAAAGTGAACTGTTCCACCGGTTTTACCATGTTCAATAACTTTATTCCAATTATCAGTTTCAAAAATTTCACCGCTTTCAATTGAGTGATTAACCAGTTTTGCACCCTGAGCAAAAATACGTCCGGCACCAATTGCATTATGTCCTACTTCGCTATTTCCCATGTCATCATCACTTGGTAAACCAACTGCAGTTCCATGCGCTTTAAGTTTGGTTTGATTTGGGAGTGTTAAAATTTTATCAAGAGTTGGAGTTTTTGCCAGATAAACTCCGTCACTTTCATCTTGCTTACCAAAACCTACTCCATCCATAATTATTAACAAAACAGGGCCTTTTCTCGGTTCAAAATTCTTTAATTTTTTTAACTGTAAACTCATAATATTTCCTTATTTATAGTTCATTTAAACATCCATTGTAAATATACCATTGCTACAAGGATTATACAATTTGAGTAATTTATTAAGTGGTTTAATTCGCTATGTAAATTTCTTTCTCTTTTTTAATAGCTAAAATGATTTTATATTTGAACGAACTAATTAAGAGACTTATAAATGAATAATTTGATTTACCATTTTTTTGACGATGATGAATTTCTAAGAATTTCTAATAAAATTGCTGAGGTTGAACTTATTACTTCCGGGGAAGTTCGTGTTAGTATTAGAGATAAAAGAAAATTTAGTGAGAGGAATGATAATATCAGATCATTGGCTGAAAAAGAGTTTTACAGATTAAATATGCACCAAACAAAAGATAAAACCGGAATTCTATTGTTTTTCCTTCTTGGTGAAAGGCAATTTTATATTTTAGCCGATACCGATATTAATGAAAAAGTTGATCAATCAGTTTGGGATGAAGCAAGTAAGGAAATTCAAAAATATTTTAGAAATGGATATTTTTCTAAAGGAATTATTTCAGGTATAGAGAAAGTAGGCAAAATTTTAAGTGATCACTTTCCAATTAAACCAGATGATGTTAACGAACTAACTAATAAAGTTGTCCTGCCTTAACAGAAAGTTAAACTATGTTTAGTAGAAGGAAATTTTTAGGCAAAGGTTTTATTGCAGCAATTGGTGCAGCTTTATTTCCTAAATATGTATTTGCAAGTGATAATAAAGAATCTATTTTGGATTTTAAGCCCAAACCGGAAAAGTGGAAAGAGACGGAAATTAATATTGCTTGGCTTGGGCATTCAACTATTTTAATAAATTTTTATGGTACAATTATTCTTACTGACCCGGTTTTGCTTTATAAAATAGGGGTAAGTGTTATAGGAATTAGTTTTGGTCCAACTAGATTAACTCCACCGGCATTAACTATTGATGAAATTCCTAAACCGGATATTATTCTTCTTTCTCATGCTCATATGGATCATACTGATTATCCCACATTAAAAAAATAACAAATAAATTCCCTAATCAAATTGATTTAATTAATGCTTATCTTACAAATGATGTAACAAGTGACCTTAAATGGAAATCTGTTTCTACAATTGATTGGAATGAAAAAGTAGAACTACATGAAATTACTTTTAGAGCATTAGAAGTTGAACATTTCGGGTGGAGATTTCCATGGGAAAAGGATAGATCACGAGGGTATTTAAATGACGGCAGAAGTTATAATGCATATTTGATTGAGAAAAATAACAAAACTATTTTATTTGGCGGTGATACTAAAATGACCAATAAACTAAATGTTTTGAAAGATAGAATAATTGATATTGCCATTATGCCAATTGGAGCATACAATCCTTGGAAGAAAGCACATTGCAACCCGGAGGAAGCTTTATCAATGAGTAAAAATATTGGCGCAAAATATTTTATTCCTATTCATTGCAAAACATTTAAATTAGGTGCTGAGCCGTTTGAGGAGCCTATCGATTGGTTAAGAAAATCAGTTGCAAATTATAATATTAAATTAGCAATTGATTCTATTGGTCAGACTTTTACTTTTGGATAGATAGGAAATTTATAGAAAAATTACCGATGATAGCTTGCATTTATTATTATGGATATTTCTCATCCCGAAAAAGATCGGGATGAGAAATGAATACACTTTTTTTTATTTATAATTTTACACTTTTTACTGTATCAATTATAGCAGCTGCTACTTTATAAGGATCTGCATTAGAAGCCGGTCTTCTATCTTCTAACCAACCTTTATACCCTGATTCAACCGTGCCAATTGGAATACGTATTGATGCCCCTCTATCTGAAACACCGTAACTAAACTCGTCAATTGATGCTGTCTCATGTTTACCTGTTAATCTTAAATGATTATCTTCACCATAAACTTCTATATGTCTTTGAATAGCTTCTTCACTTCCAAATGCATCACAAATTTTTTCATATGTTTCTTTGTCACCACATGTTCTTAAAGTAGAATTAGAAAAATTAGCATGCATACCGGAACCATTCCAATCGCCTTCTACAGGTTTTGGATCAAGATTAATTCTTATGTTATGTTCTTCACCTATTCTCTCTAACAGATATCTGGCAGCCCAAAGTTGGTCTCCAGCTTCTTTCGCTCCTTTTGCAAAAATTTGGTATTCCCACTGACCTTTCATTACCTCTGCATTAATACCTTCAACATTAATTCCGGCTTTTAAGCAGATATCCAAATGTTCTTCAACCATATCTCTGCCAATATTATATTCAGCTCCAACTGAGCAATAGAATGGACCTTGCGGTGGAGGGTAGTAACCTGGTGCTGGAAATCCGAAAGGTGTATGATGTGCCAAATCCCATAAAACATACTCTTGTTCAAATCCGAACCAAAAGTCATTATCATCATCACGAATGGTTGCTCTTCCGTTTGAAGGATGAGGTGTTTTATCAGGATTAAGAACTTCTGCTATAATTAAATATGCATTATCTCTGGCAGGATCTACAAAAGATCTAACCGGTTTTAAAAGTAAGTCAGATGATCCACCTTCTGCTTGATTTGTGGATGAACCGTCAAATGACCACATAGGTGCATCTTTTGCATCTCCGCTAAAATCATCAACTATTTTAGTTTTACTTCTCATTTGTTGGGTTGGTAAATGCCCATCCAACCAGATATACTCTAATTTACATTTTGGCATAATTGCTCCTATTTATATTTTGATATTGGTTGTTTCTTTAATTGTTGATAAAACAAAACTTGTTTGTGTTCTTATTACTCCGGGCCACGATTGTATTTGGCTAAGTAGTTTTTCCAAGGATGCAGTATCCTTAACTATTACTTTTAGAATATGAGAACCTTCTCCTAAAACTGCATGACATTCCAAAATTTCATCTGTTTCGTTTACGTGTTTACTAAGTTCGCTATATTTTTTTGAGGTACTCATTATTACATTAATAAAAGCCATTATGTCATAACCGAAGGGCTTTTTATTCAATTTTGTATAATAACCATCAATAATTCCTCTTTCCTCTAACTTTTTAAGTCTTTCACTTAAAGATGGAAGTGATAGTCCTACTGCTTCTGCTAAAACATTTCTTTTTGTTCTAGCTTTTTTTTG
>JAJRZB010000392.1 GCA_024275455.1 Bacteroidota bacterium
ACATTACCAAATGTTGCCGGTTCTGCTTCTCTAACTTTTATTTTATCCAAATCTTTTCTTGCAAGATCTGCATTTAGTTCTCTTTGCTTTGCTCTAGTAATAAGATCACCGACTTTTAGATTAGAACCACCAGGATCTTCTACAACCATTAACGTTTGAACTTTGTTGTTTTCTTCAATAAACTTAATTCTATTAACTAAATCTTCTTCAATAAATGAAGTATCACCAGAAGATACAACTCTTAATTTTAGAAGCATTTGTTTTACAATAACCTCAATATGTTTATCATTTATTTTTACACCTTGAAGCCTGTAAACATCTTGAATTTCATTTACTAAATACTCTTGAACGGCATTAGTACCTTTTATTTTTAAAATATCATGCGGATCAATAGGTCCATCCGTAATTTTTTCACCGGCTGGAATTTCATCTCCTTCCTGAACTAAAATGTGTTTTCCGTAAGCAACATTATAAACTTGCTGACTTGAACCATCGAGAGACTCAACTATAATTTCCCTCGAGCCTTTTTTTCTAGCTCCAAATTTTACAATTCCCTCAATTTCGGAAACTACTGCTGGATCATGAGGACTTCTAGCTTCAAATAATTCAGTTACTCTAGGCAGACCACCAGTAATATCCCTGGATTTTGAAGTTGATTTAGAAATTTTCGCTAAAACTGTCCCAGCTTCAACTTTTTCTCCTTCATCAATTGCTAAGTAAGAATTTGTTGGAAGGTTAAAGATTTTTTCGTTACCCTCTTCATCTGTTATACGTACACTTGGCGTTAAATTCTTATCTTTTGATTCAATTACAACTTTTTGAACATGACCCGTTTGTTCATCGGCTACCTGCTGTATAGTATAATTATCAACAAAATCAATGAATGACACTCTTCCAGGTATATCTGTAAGAATAACAGCATTATAAGGATCATGATTATAAAGTGGTTGTTTTTTCTTTACTTTATCACCTTCATTAACCAATAATTCGGCTCCGTAAGGAATATCATATTTCTTTATCTGGCGATTATCTTCATCATAAATTCCTATTGAACCTCTTCTACCGGTAACAACTTTAACATTTCCTCTAAAATCAGCTTTTTCAACAAAACTAATTCTTTCGAACTGAATAGTACCTTCTACATTGGATTCAACTTGAGATTGACTTGCAATTCTGGAAGATGTACCTCCAAGGTGAAATGTTCTCAGTGTTAACTGCGTACCCGGTTCACCAATTGATTGTGCGGCAACAATTCCCACCGCTTCACCAATATCAGCAATATTTCAGGTTGTTAAATTTCTACCGTAACACTTTGCACAAACGCCTCTTTTAGATTCGCAAGTAAGTACTGTTCTAATAAATACCGAATCAATATTTGCTTCATCTATTTTTTCAGCTATATCTTCATTAATAAGTTCTCCAGTAGCTATTATCAGCTCGTCAGTTTTAGGATCATAAACATCTTCTTGTGTGGTTCGTCCAATAATTCTCTCTGCTAATGGTTCTCTTTCCAACTCAACATCTTTCAATGCAGAGACATAAATACCTCTAATTGTACCACAATCAATTTCGGAAATAATTACATCTTGGGCAACATCACATAATCTTCTTGTTAAATAACCGGCATCTGCAGTTTTTAAAGCTGTATCTGCCAAACCTTTTCTAGCCCCGTGAGTAGAAATAAAATATTCCAACACAGACAACCCTTCTTTAAAATTTGCTACAATTGGGTTTTCAATAATTTCACCTGATTGCCCTGATAAACTCTTTTGAGGTTTCATCATCAAACCACGCATACCAGCTAACTGACGAACCTGCTCATGTGAACCTCTTGCTCCGGAATCAACCATCATATGCAGAGAGTTAAATCCGTTCTGATCCACTTTAATTTTTTCAATTAATGATTTACTCACATCGTTAGTTGTATGAGTCCAAACGTCTATAATTTTATTATATCGTTCAGCATCTGTTATTAACCCTTGCTCATGTTCATCCAAAATTGCAGATACTTTTTTATTTGAGTTTTCAATTAATACTTTTTTCTCTTCAGGTACAATCATATCACTAAAGCTTATAGAAATTCCAGCTTTAGTTGCATATTCGTATCCTAATCTTTTAAGGTTATCAAGAAATACTGCAGTAACTTCATTACCTAACTTGATGAACATTTTATATATAAAACCACTAAAAACTTTTTTAATTAATAACTCATTAAAAAAGCCCATTTCATTTGGAACAATTTCATTGAAGATTACTCTACCAGTTGTAGTTTCAATTAGTTCTCCATCATATCTAAACTTTATCTTAGCATGAAGATCCAATTCTCCGGAATCGTAAGCAATTTTTACTTCTTTTGCATCATTAAACATAAAACCTTCGCCCTTAGCGCCCGGACGAACTTTTGTAAGATAGTAGCATCCCAATACAATATCTTGAGTAGGAACTACAATCGGACTGCCATTTTGCGGCGATAGAATATTATGACTTGACAACATTAAAACCGAAGCCTCCAATTGAGCTTCATAAGATAACGGAACATGAACAGCCATTTGGTCACCATCAAAATCCGCATTGAATGCAGTACAAACCATTGGGTGAAGTTGAATAGCTTTGCCGTCAATTAATTTCGGTTGAAATGCCTGGATTCCAAGCCTATGTAAAGTAGGTGCTCTATTAAGTAAAACTGGATGACCATCAATTAGTTTTTCTAAAATATCCCAAACAATTGCTTCTTTTCTATCAACAGCTTTTCTGGCACTTTTAACAGTTTTATAATATCCTCTATCAAGTAACTTTCTAATGATAAACGGTTTAAATAATTCCACAGCCATATCTTTTGGCAGTCCGCATTCGTGCAGTTTTAATTCAGGACCAACAACAATTACGGAACGACCTGAATAATCAACCCTTTTACCTAACAAGTTTTGACGGAATCTTCCTTGTTTTCCTTTAAGCATATCACTAAGTGATTTAAGAGGTCTGTTACCATCACTCCTTACTGCACTTGAACGACGCGAATTATCAAATAGTGCATCAACAGACTCTTGAAGCATTCTTTTTTCGTTTCTTAGAATAACTTCCGGAGCTTTAATATCAATTAGTCTTTTTAATCTATTATTTCTAATTATAACCCTTCTGTAAAGGTCATTTAAGTCACTAGTTGCAAATCGACCACCTTCCAACGGAACAAGAGGTCTTAATTCTGGGGGAATTATCGGAATTACACTTAAAACCATCCATTCAGGTTTATTAGGAACTTTGCCCTCACGTTCCCTGAATGCTTCTAAAACTCTAAGTCTCTTAAGAGCATCATTTCTTTTTTGTTGAGATGTTTCAACTTTCAACTGAGCTTTTAATTCTCTAAATGTTTTTTCAACATCAACTTCTTTTAGGAGGTGTCTTACACCGTCTCCACCTATTTTTGCAACAAATTTTTTAGGATCATCATCATAGAGTGCATCATTATCATGTGGTAATGAATTTACAATTTCATAATACTGATCTTCAGAAATTAAATCTTTATGGTTTAGCCCTGTAACTCCAGGATTGATAACAGCATAAGATTCATAATAAATAATTTTTTCTAATTCTTTGGTTTTCATTCCAATAATATTGCCAATTTTTGAAGGCAAAGATTTAAAAAACCAAATATGAACAACAGGAACAGCTAATCCGATATGTCCCATTCGTTCTCTTCGAACACTTTTTAAGATTACCTCAACACCGCATCTATCGCAAACAATTACTTTATATCTAATACCTTTATATTTTCCACAGCCGCATTCCCAATCTTTTACAGGTCCGAAAATTTTCTCGCAAAACAACCCATCTTTTTCAGGCCGAAATGATCTGTAATTGATAGTCTCCGGTTTTGTAACTTCTCCGTGGGATCTTGACAAAATATCGTCAGGACTTGCAAGACTAACTGTTAACTTATCAATATGCTTTATTTTTGATTCTTGATTTCTAAATCTCATTAAACTTTCTCCTTAAAACGCAAATAAATTTCTGTTTTAATTAGTTCACTTTAATATCAAGGCCAAGACCCTGAAGCTCTTTTATTAATACATTAAAGGATTCGGGTATATTTGGTTTACCCAAATTATCACCTTTAACAATTGCCTCATATGTCTTAGCTCTACCTGACACATCGTCACTCTTAACCGTTAAAATTTCTTGAAGAATATGGGCTGCTCCGTAACCCTCAAGTGCCCAAACTTCCATTTCTCCAAATCTTTGTCCACCAAATTGAGCTTTACCTCCAAGTGGTTGTTGTGTTATTAAAGAATATGGTCCAATTGATCTTGCATGAAGTTTATCCTCAACCATATGCCCTAACTTAAGCATATAGATGTAACCACATGTTACTTTTTGATCAAATTTTTCACCTGTTCTGCCATCGTAAAGGGTAGTTTTACTTCCAACCGGTAAATTGGCTTTTTCAATAAATGCTTCTACATCATGGAAACTGGCACCGTCAAAAATTGGTGTTTCAAACTTAATACCCAATTCTTTTACTACCCACCCGAGAGCAGTTTCATATAACTGTCCAAGGTTCATACGAGAAGGTACCCCTAATGGATTTAATACAATATCACCCGGAGAGCCATCTTCATGATACGGCATATCTTCAACAGGAACAATTTTAGCAACAACACCTTTGTTACCGTGTCTACCAGCCATTTTATCACCAACCGATAATTTTCTTTTCTTTGCTACATAAACTTTAGCTAATTGAACAATGCCCGGAGGTAATTCATCACCTGATTGGATGTTTGTTTTTTCTCTTTTTAATTCTTCGTTAAGTTCGGAAAGTTTAGCAAAGTAATTAATAAACAAACTTTGAACCATTTTGTTTAGCTTACTATCCTTAAACCAATCTACTGTATAATCTAATTTTGTAACATCCGGAATACCGGGAAATGTAGAATCCTTAATTACCGTTCCGTTTCTTAGTACAACAGAACCATCTAAATCTCTAATTCCCGTACTAGTTTTTCCATTACCAATTTTGTTAAGTTTCTCAACTAACTTTTGATAATGTTTTTCTTTAGCTTCATCATATTTTTTTTCTAATTTTTCAATTACTTTTTTCTCAATCTTCTTAGCTTCAGTATCTTTTCTTTTTCTGCTAAACAATCTTGTTTTAATAACTATCCCTTTCAATCCCGGTGGTGCTTTTAATGAAGCATCTTTAACATCACCTGCTTTATCTCCGAAGATTGCCTTTAAGAGTTTTTCTTCAGGTGTAGGATCCGATTCACCTTTTGGCGTAATTTTCCCAATTAGAATTTCACCTTCATGTACAATTGCTCCTTCACGAATAATACCATTTTCATCTAAATTTCTTGTAGCTTCTTCACTTACATTTGGTATATCCCTGGTCAATTCTTCTTCACCACGTTTTGTTTCTCTAACTTGCAGTTCAAATTCTTCAATATGAATTGATGTAAATGCATCTTCGGAAACTAATTTTTCACTGATAATTATCGCATCCTCAAAATTATAGCCTCTCCAAGGCATAAATGCTACTGCAACATTTCTGCCGAGGGCAAGTTCACCTTTATCAATTGCTGGTCCATCAGCAAGAACATCACCTTTCGAAATTTTCTGTCCTACTTTTACAATTGGTCTTTGATTAAAACATGTTTCTTGGTTAGTACCCGTAAATTTAATCAAGTCATATTTAACTCTGCGTTCATCATCAAAACTTGTTATAGCTTCCGGGCTATCAGGATCAATTTCATATTTTACAATTATTGTTGTAGAGTCAACAAATTCCACTTCTCCCTTATCATCAGCCAGAATAATTGATCTTGAATCTCTGGCAACTTTAGATTCCATTCCTGTACCCACTATTGGAGCTTGCGGCTGCAATAAAGGAACTGCTTGACGCTGCATGTTTGACCCCATCAATGCACGGTTCGCATCATCATGCTCAAGGAAAGGGATTAAAGCAGCGCCTGCACTAACAATTTGTGCCGGAGCAACGTCCATATAATGAACTTGTTCAGGAAGTACAACCGGAAATTCACCTTTCAATCTACATTTTACTCTTTCGTTAAGGAAATTTCCTTTTTCATCAATTGGTGCATTAGCTTGTGCAATTATATATTTATCTTCATCATCTGCATTAAGGTATTCAACTTCTTTAGTAACCTTACCATTTTTAACTTTTCTGTAAGGGGTTTCTAGAAAACCAAAATTGTTAACTCTAGAATAAATAGTAAGAGAAGAAATAAGACCAATATTCGGCCCTTCCGGAGTTTCAATTGGACATAAACGACCATAATGAGAATGGTGAACGTCACGAACCTCAAAACCGGCTCTCTCTCTTGTTAAACCACCCGGGCCTAAAGCAGAAACTCTCCTTTTCTGAGTAAGCTCAGAAAGTGGATTGGTTTGATCCATAAATTGAGATAACTGGTTAGTACCAAAGAATGCATTAATAACACTACTCATTGTTCTGGCATTTACTAAATCCTGAGGCTGCATATTTTCTGTATCACGCATATTCATACGCTCTTTTATAGTACGAGCCATTCTTGCCAGACCAACATTATATTGCTGCATAAGTTGTTCACCAACAGTTCTCACTCTTCTATTCCCAAGATGATCAATATCATCAACATTAACATTACCAACCTTAAGCTTAATAATGCTTGACATAATTGCTATAATATCTTCAGTAGTTAGAACCTTTGTATCCATTGGAATATCTAATCCCAACTTATCATTCATTCTAAATCTACCAACTTCACCTAGGTCATAACGTTTCTCATTAAAGAATAATTTATCAATTAATGCTTCAGCAGTTTCAACATCCGGTGCTTCACCTGAGCGTAATTGCCTGTAAATTGCAAATAGTGCTTCATCTCTACTGGTTGAGGTATCTTTACGGATCGTATTGAGAATTAAATCTTGATCAGTAGTAGCTTCAGAATCAATTAGTTTGATAGTTTTAATTCCTGATTCAAGTAAATTTTCAATGATTTCTTCAGTTAATTCTTCATCTTTAGCTACAAAGATTTCACCGGTATTCATATCAATAACATCTTCAGCAGATAATCTGCCTGCAAAAGTATCATCGAGATCTTTAATTTTAACTTCTTTAATCAGGTTGAATAACTTTAAAATTTCTTCATCAGTTTCGTAACCTATAGCTCTAAGTAATGTTGTTGCAGGAAATTTTTTCCTTCTATCTATATAAACGTACATTACATGATTTATATCTGTGGCAAATTCTACCCAAGATCCTCTAAAGGGAATAATTCTTGCTGAATAAATAGGAGTTCCATTCGGGTGAATAGATTGTGCAAATGCTACACCCGGAGATCTATGCAACTGGCTAACAATTACTCTTTCGGCACCATTTATAATAAATGTTCCACTTTCGGTTAAAAACGGAAGATTACCTAAATAAACATCTTGTTCAACGGAATTAACATATTCTTCTGTTTCATCATCCTTAGTAGATAATCTTAACTTCGCTTTTAGTGGTGCAGAATAAGTTAATCCTCTTTCTTCACATTCGCGAATTGAATATCTGGATTTTTCGATATTGTAATTGATAAAATCTAATCTATAAAATTCCTTATTATCGAAAATAGGAAAATTAGAACTAAATGTTGCCTGTAAACCTTTGTTCTCCCTTTTATCAGGATGAACATTTAATTGTAAGAAATCTTCAAAAGATTCTAACTGTACATTAAGTAAATCAGGACTTTCAATAGCAGGCGTAATGGAAGAAAAAGTAATACGATTAGTGATTTTATTAGTTTTGAATTTCTCCAAGCCGGTACCTCTCTTAAAAGAATTAAACTTTATTTGTTTAAAAATGCAAGAAAGTGGTAGAACGTTTTTCGAACTACCACTTTATTAAATATTTGAGTTTATTTTAGAAGCTTATTTAAGCTCAACAGCAGCGCCGGCTTCTTCAAGTTCTTTTTTAACTTTTTCAGCTTCGTCTTTTGATACTGCTTCTTTTATTGTACTTGGGACACCATCTACCAAGTCTTTTGCTTCTTTTAATCCTAAACCGGTATGTGCTCTAACAACTTTAATTACATTGATTTTCTTATCACCAAAAGAGGTTAAAACAACATCAAATTCAGTTTTTTCTTCTGCAGCGGCAGCTTCACCACCAGCAACAGCACCGCCCATTACAACAGGGGCAGCAGCAGTTACACCAAATTCATCTTCTAAGGCTGTTTTTAATTCGGAAGCTTCTACTAAGGTAAGAGCTTTAATCTTCTCAACAATTTCAGCTATTTTCTCGGACATTTTTATTTTCTCCTATCTGTTAATTACTTTAAAATTCTATTATTGCTATGCAGCTTTTTTCTTACTTATTTCGTCTACCAGACCAACTATATCTCTCATTACTGCATTTATTGCCCCTACAATTCCTGAAGCCGGCGCAGCAATGCTTCCAACAATTGAAGCCATAACTTCATCTTTTGTCGGCATGGAAGCTAAAACATCTAACTTTTCAGCACCATAAAACTGAGAATCAATATAACTTCCCTTAAAGGTAAATTTCTTCTTAGCTTTAAAATAATTTTTAATTATTTTAGCAGGTGCAATATAATTTTCATCGGCAAAAGCTACACCTGTCATTCCAACAAATAATGGTTCAAACTCTTCAAACCCTTCAACTTCGGCAAAAGCTCGTTTTAGAAGAGTATTTTTGAACACCTTATACGTAACTCCCTCTTTAAGGAATTCACGTCTTAACTGATTAATGTCCTCTACATTAACTCCAGAATAATCAACTAGATAAAACCCTGTTGATTTTTCAATTAAGGATTTAATTTGAGAAACACTTTCTACTTTTTCATTCTTATCCATCTTAATCCTAATTCAATAATTCTAAAATAAACAATGAAGCATTTGTTTATAATTTATTTTGAGTGCGTAATTCTTACTTAATTGATGCGAAAACATCATCTTTTGCAATTTGAAGTCCGGGGCCCATTGTACTGCTCAAGTACAGACTTTTAACATAAGTTCCCTTTGCAGATGAGGGTTTTAACTTCATAATTGTTTTTAGAAACTCTTTGATATTATCAATCAGTTGCTCTTCATTGAAAGACAATTTTCCTAAAGAAGCGTGAACAATTCCTGTTTTATCTACTCTAAAATCAATTTTACCTGCTTTTACTTCCTTTACAGCTTTTGCAACATCAGGTGTAACTGTTCCGGTTTTGGGATTGGGCATTAATCCTCTGGGACCTAAAATTCTACCTAACTTACCAAGTTCACCCATTGCATCGGGAGATGCAACAACTACATCTATATCAGTCCATCCGCCTTTAATTTTCTCTAAATATTCTTCAAATCCTGCATAATCAGCACCGGCATCAAGAGCTTCTTGAGCTTTTGATCCTTTAGTAATGACCAATACTTTTACTTCCTTTCCAGTTCCATGTGGAAGTGAAACAGTGCCACGAACCATTTGATCGGCATGTTTTGGATCAACACCCAACCTTATAGCACAATCTAAAGACTCTGTAAATTTAACATTAGAATTTTCTTTTAACGATTTAACTGCATCTTCCAAAGAATATTCTTTTTTTATATCAACTTTTTCTCTTAAACTCTTAACTCTTTTTGAAACTTTCATTATTAAACCAAATTTAATTTTTATTATTTAACGGTAATTCCCATACTTCTTGCAGTACCAGCAATCATGCTTTTAGCGTGTTCCATGTCATTTGCATTCAGGTCAACCATTTTTGTTTCGGCAATTTCCTGAATTTGTTCATCGGTAACCGAAGCTACTTTTGTTTTATTAGATTCGGGAGACCCTTTTTCTATTTTGGCAGCTTTCTTTAATAAAACTGCAGCCGGTGGTGTTTTAGTAATAAATGTAAATGATTTATCTGCATAAACAGTTATTACAACAGGAATAATAAGTCCTGCTTTATCTGAAGTTTTAGCATTAAATTGCTTACAAAACTCCATAATATTAACACCTTTTTGACCTAAAGCCGGACCAACAGGTGGTGATGGATTAGCCTGACCGGCAGGAATTTGGAGTTTAATATAACCATCAATTTTTTTAGCCATTATAAAACCTAATTTTTATTTTTCTAATTCAGCTTGAGCAAAATCAATTTCAACAGGTGTTTTTCTGCCGAAAATTGATACTAAAACTTTTATTTTTAATCTATCTTCGTTTACTTCTTCAACAACACCGGAAAAATTATTAAAAGGACCATCTATGATCTTAACATAATCTCCGTTACGAAATATTGTATCAGTTCTTTCAGTATCTTCATCCTTTGAAATTCTACCAATAATTCTTTTAACTTCATCAGGCTGTAAAGGATTAGGTTTTTTAGATCCACCTAAAAATCCCATTACAGATGGTGTATTAGAAATAAAGTCCAGCACCTTATTATCTAAATCTGCATTAACTAAAATATAACCCGGAAAAAAATTCTTGGTTTTTGTTCTCTTCTTACCATCCTTAACTTCAAAAACTTTCTCAACAGGAACTAAAATTTCTGCAATTCTTGCTCTTAGTTCTGGGTTATCAGCTAATTCAAGATCAATCATAGACTTAACTTTATTCTCATGCCCGGAAAAAGTTCTAACCACATACCACTTGTAATCTAATTCGTCCAATTTTAGAAGAGTCCTTTAAATATTTGTGTAATACTCATATCCACAGCATAAGTAAACGCAGCAATTAATAAGCATACAACAATTACGATAGCGGTAGACTCTTTCAACTCATCCTTAGTTGGCCAAGTTACCTTTTTCATTTCCTTAACAACACCGTTAAAAAAATCTATTATTTTTTCTTTCATAGTTAAATTTATTTTAATTTCTGCACGTCAGGAGGGACTCGAACCCCCAACCTGCGGTTTTGGAGACCGCTGCTCTACCAATTGAGCCACTGACGTATCTACTTAGTCTCCTTGAAAATCACATGCTTTCT
>JAJRZB010000393.1 GCA_024275455.1 Bacteroidota bacterium
AAAGTTATTGTTCCGGGAAGAGTGGAGGAAGGAGATACAACGTTGGTTGTTTCAACTATAAACTTTGAAGATAACCCTGAATATTCAAGCCCTCCCGGTGTTGTACGTGAAAGAGACAGAACAAATACCGAAGAACTTATTTATAAAAACGAACAATCATTACAATTGGTAATAACTGATTTGGAAGATGGTGATAGTCGGGAGATTGTAAAATATTTATACAGGCCATTGGACGTTTTTAATTACAAAGAAATGAAACTATTTATACATGGTGATCTTAATGATAATCCCGGTTCTATTTCTTATTATGTAAACGATAATGATTACGGTGCGGAAGTATTTTTCCGGTTTGGAACAGATACTTCAAACTTTTATGAATACAGGCAGCCTGTTAAGAGAGATTGGAATGAAATAGCAATTGTTTTTGAGGAACTAACAGCTATAAAACAGAGACGGACAGATGTTACGGAATTATTCTCTATTCCGGTCCCGGGTAAAGACGGACATTTTTACGGTGTTAAAGGAAATCCGACATTAACAAAAGTAAATTACTTCTCATTCGGAATATTGAACCCTAATCAAGAAACTACTGATGAAGAAATAGTATTTAGACCTTTAACCGGAGAGCCGGTTTCCGGGGAGCTTTGGGTTAATGAATTAAGAGTTTTAGGTGCCGATGATACACCCGGGTGGGCATATAGTACCTCAGCTCAGTTTAAATTTGCCGATCTAATGTCTGTAAATGTTAATGCAGGAAGGACTGATCCTTATTTTCACAAACTAAATCAAAGATTCGGCTCAAGGGTTGATAATAACAAATGGGGTGCATCAATAAACTTTGATGTAATTAAACTTTTACCTTGGAATTTAACCGGAAGTAATTTTAATATTAATTATTCTCGATCGGAATCTGTATCCAAACCTTTATATATGCCCGGAACAGATGTAAACGTTGATGAAGCCGTAAAGCAGGAAAAGCAAAAATTACTTGAGAACGGTGTTACTGAAAAAGAGGCTGATAATCTTGCAAATAAAATAAGAACAAATTCTCAAACGGTTAATATTTCAGATACTTGGTCTTTATCAAGTATAAAATTTAAGTTGCCCCAAAAAAGTTGGTATGTGCAAGATATTATTAACAATCTTCAATTTGCTTTTAGCTATAATAAAACTTTTAGCAGAAATCCTTCGGTTCGATACTCTAATAGTTGGTTATGGAACGGTAGCGGAAAATATTCCTTAAACTTTAGTAGAAATAATTATTTCTTACTTTCCGATATTCCGCTAATTGGTGGTCTTTTCAAAGTAATTGAAGACTATAAAAATGCCAAATTCTATTTTACTCCGCAAACATTTAGTACAGGTATTTCGGCTTCCAGAAAAAATGCGGTTAGTGTAAGCAGTACAGATAGTGCATTGGCTAAAACGCAAAGGGATTTTACCGCTAAAAGAAATTTCGGGTTTAATTGGAAAATAACCGAAGGAGGATTGATAAATTTAAGTCTTAGTTACAATGTTAATGTTGCTTCTTCATATGCACATTTGTTGGCAATTGATGATGTTAATAGATCGGAACGGGAAATTTGGAATGACATTTTAAATGGACAATTTTTTGGAAAAGACTACAATTATTCTCAAAATTTTGATATAAAAACAAAACCGAGTTTACCTAATTTTTGGAAACTGAAACGTTATCTCACTTTTACAATGGGCTATAGTGCTAATTATAATTGGTCTAACAATTTTAGACAGGAAGACTTAGGTAGAAGTGCTAAGTTTTCTAACAGTATAAGAGCCGGTCTAACATTAAAATTAAAGTCGTTAACTGCACCTCTTTTTGCAGAGAAAAAGGAAACAAAATTAACCTCTGCGAAAAAGAAGAAAAAATCTAGAGGCGGAAGAGGCAGAGGAAGAAGTGCAGTTAAAAATATTGATGAAGAAAGGGATAAAATAAAAGATATAGAAAATGCAAAAAAACTTGGGCTGTCAGATACACTTAAAACTTCAGACTCAACAGATGTGATTAAAAAGGATCCAATTTATTTAAAAGCTCTTAACTTACTTAAAATGGCATCTAAATGGTTATTTTTCGATTATGAGAATATTAATATGAATTTTAGCCAATCAAATTCAGTAAGCGGTTCCGGTTTAAAATCAGAAGGTACGGGATTTTCTAACTTTTGGGGCATAGAAACGGTTGATAATTATGGTCCTTCTCGATCATTTATGTTAGGTTTAAGCAGTGATTTAGGAGCAAGAGCACCAAATGGAAGTTTATCTGATAATTTCTCTCAAAAAAATACTGTTGATTTCAAAACATCCAGACCTTTATGGGAAGGGGCTAAAATAAGTTTAAATTGGAAGGTTAGCTGGAGTTACAATAAAACCACAAGGTTTACAACTGATCAGGATGGCAACATTTTTGTAACAGACCTAACTGCTAACGGAGGAATAGATAGATCATTTATTCATTTACCGATTTTCTTTTCTAATACTGGAATAGCAGAAGTTAATAAAATTTACAAAGATGATCCTGATAAAGATTTATCAAAGGCTTTTACCGAAGGATTTGAAAGTATACCGATACTTTCAGGTTTGCCTATTTTTTCAGATTTATCTAAATTTATTCCAAGAGCTAATTGGCGTTTAGACTGGAGGGGATTGGAAAAAATTGGATTTATAAAGGGCCTTGCTAAATCAGTATCTCTTAACCATGCGTATACTTCCTCATATTCCGAAGGTTGGAAAATAGATCCCGATGGTAAAAAGCAAGTACAAACACAAAGGATTAATTATGGTTTTTCTCCATTAATTGGGCTCAATATTACATTCGATAAGCTTTGGGATGGAAATTTATCCGGTTCTTTTAAATATTCAACAAAAAATAGTTTTGATTTAGGAATTGCAACCAGAAATATTACAGAATCATTTTCCCGGGATATAAATTTTACGGCTAGTTTTTCTAAGTCGGGATTTTCATTGCCAATGTTCGGTTTGGATTTAAAAAATGATATTGAAATTTCTCTTTCCTATACCAGTGCTCAAAACTCCGTATTAATTTACGAAATGGAAAATTTTAATGAAAAAGGTAAACCGCAAGATGGAACCACGAGGACAATTATTGAACCAAGAGTAAAATATACACTAAGTTCTAAAGTTACACTTTCAGTATTTTTTAAAAGAACCACTGTAGAACCGGAAGGAGCTTCAAGAATTCCTCCCACAACTACTAACGAAGCCGGCCTGGATGTTCATATTTCAATTCAATAACAAGGAAAGAAAATGAGAAAATATAAAATATTATGGGTAGATGATGAAATTGAAATGTT
>JAJRZB010000394.1 GCA_024275455.1 Bacteroidota bacterium
GAAGAAGCAATTAAAAAAGCGGAAGAGTTAAGTGAGGAAATGAAT
Source organism: Bacteroidota bacterium (assembly GCA_024275455.1). Lineage (GTDB taxonomy): Bacteria > Bacteroidota > Ignavibacteria > Ignavibacteriales > Melioribacteraceae. Next base: position 46 of record JAJRZB010000394.1, read on the forward strand.
CTTCCGGCAAAATTTGTCTGCTCCAACATATACGATTTGAAAGATAATTTAAATGAAAAATTTGATGTTGTTTTTACATCATACGGCACAATTGGGTGGCTGCCGGATATTAATAAATGGGCAAATATTGTCTCTCACTTTTTAAAACCAAATGGGAAATTTTTAATTGTAGAGTTTCACCCTTTTATTTGGACGTTAGACCACAATTTTGAAAAAATACATTATTCATATTTCCACGAAGACGAACCGATTGCCGAAACACTTAAAGGAACTTATGCAGATAGAGATGCCGATATTGAAATGATTGAATACGGATGGAATCACTCTCTTTCGGATGTAATAAATTCTCTTATTGATGAAGGTTTGGAAATATTATCTTTTAAAGAATTTCCTTTTTCACCTTACAATTGTTTCCCGAATATGAAAGAATTGACTAAAGAAAAATATGTGTTTGAAAAATTTCCGGAATTACTGCCGCTAATATATTCTATAAAAGCTGAAAAAAAATAGTTTTTTTACTTCTCAAAAAACTTCCTTACTAAAACTACGGTAATAGCCAATACAGAATAAGGTAAAAGAAAGAAAGGTATTACTACATTATGACTACGAAAAAAAATAAAACAGGAAATTAAAAGTAGTTGAAAACCCAAACCAAGCAAAGATGCTAATGTTAAAAACCAATTCGGTAATTCATTAGTCACAATTGCTTTGCTATCTAATTTATGAATTAAAGAATCTTGCCAACCGTAAATTATTAAATAAATTTTGTGCAATATTTTTAGTAACTGTGGATTATCCCGTGGAAAAGCTTTAGGCTTTTCTTTCTCAAAAATTCTGCTGGTTTTATCACCATCAACCTGGTAGCGTTTAACTAAATAGTAATAGTTATAAACACTTCCTTGAAGCTGAAAAAACAAGAGCGCAATTAACATTAACCAGAAAGGTTGATTAAAAACAAAGGAGATACTCAAGAATAGGAAAACATTTACTACAAAATCAAAAATGGAATCCAAATACCTTCCAACCATTGAAGGTTCATTTCTCCGGCGAGCAATTTCTCCATCCGCAGCATCAAGCATACTTTTTACAAGCAGCAGAAAAGCGGCAAAATCCAACCACTTGTTTTGGTAAATTAAAACTGAAGCGAAAATTCCAACTATCAAAAAAGTAAAGGTTAAAGAATAAGCTCCTATTTTTGTCGGTAGCAATACTTTAACCAAAACTAATGCAAAAGGTCTTGCATAATCAGATAAGTCTAAAAATTTTTTATCTTCCGGTAATTTTGGCATTTTATAAATGATAGTTTGATTATACTAACGAGCACAAAAGTTTACGCAAAGTTTTAAGAAACAATAGCTTAAAAGTTTTGTATAATTGCATATTCTTTTTTGTATGAAAAATAATTTAGCAATAATCAATCTAAAATAAGTAGATTTTATTTGAATATTCTAATTACCAATTGGCGAGATATTAAAAATCCCGAGGCTGGCGGTGCTGAAGTTCATTTACATGAAATTTTCAAACGCATTGTTACAAAAGGACATAATGTTACTTTGGTTGCACATCAGTTTGATAATGCACCTAAAGAAGAAGTTATAGACGGAATTACAGTTAAAAGAATAGGAAATAAATTTTTATTCAACCGCCAATTTAAAAAGTATTATCTAAGTAAACTAGCAAATGAAAGTTTTGATTTAGTTGTAGATGATATTTCAAAAATTCCATTAAATACGCCGTCATATATAAAAAAACCTTTAGTGGGCATTTTACATCACATTCACGGGAATTCGCTTTATAAAGAAATCCCTTTACCTCTTGCTTATTACATTATCAGTAAAGAAAAGCAGATTCCAAAATATTATTCCAAAACTCCGGTATTTACCGTATCCGAAAGTACGCGCAAAGAACTTGTCGATTTGGGTTTTCCCAAAAAAAAGACAGATATTTTATACAATGCAATTGAACATGAATTATTTGAAAAAGTAAAGATAGAAAAACCGGATACACCACTAATAACTTACATCGGTAGAATTAAAAAATATAAAAACATAAATAAAATTATAGATGCAATGCCTTTGCTAATTAAAAAGATTCCGGAATTAAAATTAGTAATCGGCGGCAAAGGGGATTATTCGGATGCCTTAAAAGAGCAAGTAGAAAAATTAAATCTGCGAAAAAATGTTGAGTTTACGGGATTCCTATCCGAAGAAGAAAAAGCAAAACTTCTCGGTAAAGCTTGGGCTTTTGTTACTATGGCGGAAAAAGAAGGCTGGGGAATTACTGTAATTGAAGCCAACTCAATGAAAACACCTGCAATCGGTTCAAACGTTCCGGGTTTGCGAGATTCGATTAAAGATAAGGAAACCGGTTATCTTGTTCCACTAAATGATTCAGCGAAGCTTGCTGAGAAAATAGAGGTGTTACTACTTAACAAAACTGATTTGAAAAGAATTTCGGAAAATGCATATAATTGGTCAAAAGAATTTTCGTGGGATAAATCGGCAAATCACTTTTTGGAACAAGTTTATAAGTGGTACCCAAAATTAAAAAATTAGACTGAAAACCAAATATATTATTTATATCTTTTGAGTTTATAATAAATTTATTAAAAAAGTATTATTTAATGAGAAGCAGCGACCAAAAAAATACTTTGAAGCATTAAGGCGGTATGAAAGAAAATTTACTTCCGAAGAATTAAAAAGTTACAAAATGATGCTGAAAAGACACAGAGATGATGAGGATTTAGATAATGTTTCTTTCAAAAAATTGGAAAGTTTATATATAAAGTATTTTAAAAATAGAGAAAAACCAAGTTTGGACGATCTCTTCAAGAAAAATTAAATTAACCGAGGAATTAATGAACAAAGATACAATTCGTAAAGTTATAGGATTTTTTGTATTTCTGATTACAGCAGTAGTTTATTTTTTAACCGTACAACCGTCAGTATCGTTTTGGGATTGTGGTGAGTTTATCGCATCATCCGACTTATTACAAGTTCCGCATCCGCCGGGAACACCTTTCTTTTTACTTCTCGGTCGGCTGTTTTCCATGATCCCGTTTGCCGATAATATTGCTTTTAGAGTTAATACAATATCAGTTTTAGCCAGCTCTTTTACAGTAATGTTTCTTTACTTGGTTGCAGTAAAATTAATTGAAAACTTTAGAAAAAATGAAAACGATAATTTGTTAGAATCAATTGGAACTTACTTGGCTGCTGCAATTGGTGCTTTATCTTTAGCTTTTAGTGATACATTCTGGTTTAACTCTATGGAAGCTGAAGTATATGCTACCGCCACATTTTTTATTGCTATTGTAACCTGGCTGCTTATGGTTTGGAACGAAAAAGCCGATGAAAAAGACAACGAACAATATCTTCTTTTAATAGCATATTTAATTGGACTTTCAACCGGTGTACATTTAATGTCGGTTTTAGCATTAGTACCAATTGTTCTTGTAATTTATTCAAGAAAGTACCTAAAAGATGAAGAACACTTTAAATCTACAGCAGTAATTTTTGTAATCCATGCAGCAGTAATTTTAGTAATTGCAGCAGCGTTATGGGCTACTGCTCCAACAAATCCACCCGGACCACAGGAAAGTAAAGCTTTCGATTCAAAATTTTTAATGATTACCGCTTTTGCAAGTGTAATAATTATGGGTATTTTCTACAAAAAAATATTTCATAGAAATTCTTTTTATATTCCAATTGTTTTGGGCGGTGTAGCACTTTTTGCAACCTACCCCGGTATTGTAAAATATATTCCGAATCTTGTTTCAAGCATAGGCGGTAACGATGTTAATTTAGATATCTTAATTCTTGTGTTAGTTGGTGCAGTAATTGGATATTTAGTTCATTGGACAAATAAAGAAAATAAACAAACACTTCATTTAGTTTTCAAAAGTCTGATGTTCGCTTTAGTTGGGTTTTCTTCATATGCCATGATAATGATTAGAGCAAATCAAGATACTCCAATTAATTTAAATAGTCCTAAAACTTTTCCCGAAGTTGTAAAATATATAAATAGGGAACAATACGGCGATCAGCCGATTTTTAAAAGAAGATTTACCCAAGAACCGCATCAGCAAGGTGTATATTCAAACTATTCAAGCGATTTGGATTTCTTCTGGAGATACCAGATGAATCATATGTTTAACAGATATTTATTGTGGAACTATGTCGGTAGAGAATCAACTGTTCAAGATGCCGGTGTTGATGTATCAGAGCTTTTTGCAATTCCACTAATACTTGCCCTATTCGGATTGTTTTATCACTACCAAAAAGATTGGAAAATGGCAACTGTCTTCCTCGTCATGTTTATTTTCCTTGGGTATCTTACGGCTTTTTATCAGAATCAGCAGCAGCCTCAGCCAAGAGAAAGGGATTACTTTTATGTTGGGGCATTTTTTGTATTTTCGATCTGGATTGCCCTTGGAATAAGGGGAATTTTAGACTTGATTAAAACAGCGATGAAAAATTCATCATTAATAAAACCGGCTTATACTGCTTTAATATTATTCTTAACTATTTTAGTTCCGCTAAATATGTTAAGAGCTAATTATTTCAAAAATGATAGATCAAGAAACTATGTTCCTTGGGATTATTCTTATAATTTGCTGCAAAGTGCCGGTCCTAACGCAATTATTTTTACAAACGGAGATAACGATACTTTCCCTCTTTGGTATTTACAAGATGTTGAAGGTGTTAGAAGAGATGTAAGAATTGCTAACCTAAGCTTGTTAAACACAGGCTGGTATATTAAACAATTAAAAAATACTGAACCTCATGGAACTCCTAAAATTAAAATGAGTTTATCAGATGAACAAATTGATAGGATTTCTCCTTCTCAGTGGAAAACCAGGACAATTGCTGTTCCAATTGATAAAGCAACCTACGAAAAATTAGGGATTACAGACACTTCAATTACAAATAAGGGTATAATGTCTTGGCAAATGCCACCATCAATAAATTTTGGTAAAATAAAGGCAGTTAGAGCACAAGATATTGTTGCAATGGATATTGTCAGATCAAATATTAATGATCGTCCGGTTTACTTTGCCGTAACTACTCCCGATAAAAGTAAACTCGGATTGAATGACTACTTAGTAATGGAAGGTCTTGCTTTTAGAGTTATTCCGCAAAAAACTAAAGATTTTTATAGTGCAATTAATCCTGACATAATGTGGAAACAATTAATGGAAGAACCTGAAGGTTTTAGCAAAGATTATAAACCGGGATTCAAGTTTAGAGGATTAAACGACAGCACAATTTTTATGGACGAAAATCATAAAAGATTAACTCTCAATTATAGAAATTCATACATAAGACTAGCTCTGTATTACTTGTATTCAGCGAATGATAAAAATAAAGCTATTCAAGTATTAGATATGATGGAAGAGAAACTTCCAAGAAAACTATTGCCAATTGATTATAGATTATTACATGATGTTGCAAATACCTACTTTACTGCTGGAGCACTTGATAAGTATACTACATTGGCTAGAGAGATAGAAAAAGTAGCTTTAGAAGCTATTGAACGAAACCCTACTAATGTTGCTAACGACTATAATCCTTATTTTTTACTTAAACAAATTTATGATAATCTTGGTGAATATGATAAGTTTTTAGATGTGCTGCAAAAACTAAAACAAGCTGTTCCAAATGATCCGAGTGTTGATAGATTGATAAACGAGTATAAAAAATTATCGCAAAAAAATAACCCGGAACTACCAAAACCAAATTAGTAAAAGATAATAATATTATTTTTACACAGACCTCCAAGTTTTAAGTAACTTGGAGGTTTTTTATTCCTCTATCAATACTTTTCTAAATGCTTCTTGTTCTTCTCTGCCAAGTCTTACCGGCTTTTTAGTAGTCATATTAATAAATAAACCGGTTTGTGTACCAGTTGCTGCCAATTCATTTTTACTGTTATAAAAATTAAAACTCAAAACTGCCGATGCATTTCTTAATTTAGAAACCCAAACTTCAATTTTTACAAGGTCATCAATATAAAGAGCTTTTTTATAAAAAATTTCCGTGTGAATTAAAATAGGTGTGATATTCTTCTCCTCAAGTTTTTCTACCGGTAGACCGATATACTCAAGCAGTTTTAATCTTCCAATTTCCATCCACTGAATATAAACAATATTGCTTACATGATGTGCAAAATCAATCTGAAAGGTATAAACCTCCTGCTCAAAAACTAATTTGTCCATTTAAATTCTCCACTATTTTAATTCATTAGTAATAAAATCAATAACATCATCTACATTAAAAAAACATTTTATTAGGTTTTCTTTTCTATTTTCATATTGAACTCTTTTTTCCATAGGTGTTACAATTCTATTCCACATATCGCCCAAACAGGCAACCGGTTTTTCTTCAATAATA
>JAJRZB010000041.1 GCA_024275455.1 Bacteroidota bacterium
GCTGCTACATTTAGTGAATCAATATTTCCTTTTTTAGGAATTGTGATTGAGCCATCACAAACTTTTTTTAATTCTTTTGTAGGACCAAAAGCTTCATTACAGAATACTACAACCGATTTAGTTTCAAAATTAACATCTCTATAATCTTGTCCATTCATATCAGTATAATAAATTTTGTAGTTATCAGTTCTAAACTTGGGTAATACTTCAATCAGATTAACATTTTCAACAATATTTAAGTTAAAGATTGCTCCCATGCTTGCTCTAACTACTTTTGGATTATAAATATCTGCACACCCATTGCTTAAAATAACTGATTTAATACCAAACCAATCGCAGCTGCGGAGTATTGCTCCAAGGTTACCGGGATCTGAAATATTTTCAAACCCAACAATAAAACTGGTACTTTGTTTAATAATATTATTTTCCGGTATTTTAAATACCGCAATAATTCCTTGAGGATTTTGGGTAGAAGAAAATTTCGAAAACTCATATTCTTTTACAACATCAACTCCGATATTTCGAGTTTTCAACTCATTTAAAAAATTATTTTCAAGATTGCAAAAATGATTTGTAACAAAAACTCGTATACATTCAAAATTACTTTTTATCCCCTCTTCAACAAGACGCTTTCCCTCCGCCAAAAATTTCTTTTCAAATTTGCGATATTTTTTGAGTTTTAAAGCAGAAAAATATTTTATTTCAGATTTTGTAGCCAATATGATTCACAAAAAAAATTAAATAATATTATAAATATCAATTTAACATATTGCATTGAATTACAAAATATATTAGATTTGAACTTCTAAAAAAATGCTGGTGTAGCTCAGTTGGTAGAGCAGCTGATTTGTAATCAGCCGGTCGGCGGTTCGAGTCCGTTCACCAGCTCAAAACCCTTCTTTGAAGAAGGGTTTTTTATTTTAAATATTCTTAGCTGCTTAACACTTAAAAAGTTCTGAATCTTCCTTTTAAAAAATTGTTTTTGCTCAAATAATCTGTATTTCTAAATAATAAAATTTCTTTCAATATTAGTTAAAATATCATTATTTAGAATTTAGTATTAATGATTTTCGTATTTTTATTTGATTCATAATTTCGTCATAGTTTTACTATTAAATTGTTTTATAAAAATAAGTTGAGACTGTAATGTCAACATCTCTTTCAAGTTTTTCTAAAAACGAACTACTTACAAAATTAGAAAAAAAAGAAAAAAAATTAACAAATTGCACCGAAAATTGTTAAAAAGTAATAACAACTTTTCCAGTTTTAAAGAATTGTTTTACAATTCTCCTACGCCAATGTGGGAGGAAGATATTACCGATCTAATTAATCATATAAAAAGTTTAAGGGAAAACGGGGTTAAGGATTTTAATGTTTTCTTTGAAAAAGAATCTAATATAAGAACATGTATAAAAAAAATAAAAATCTTAAATGTTAACGAAGCTACTCTTAATTTACATAAAGCAAAATCAAAAGAGCAACTAATTAATAATTTATCATCACTATTTACTACTAAATCAATAAAAGCTTTTAAAACAGAATTGCTTGCAATTGCTAGAGGAGAAACTACATACCAATCAATTACCGAAGCTAAAACTTTTGATAACAACATTATCAATTTAAGTTTGCATATAAACATAACTACAAGAACCGTTAACAACGAAGTCAGATATTTTTCGTTGATTTCTACTATAGACATTACAAAACAAAAACAATACGAAAACGAATTAAAATCCAACGAGAAAGCTTTACGTTCTATTTTAGATACATCTCAAGATGTAGCTTTATTGGTAGATACAAAAGGATTTATATTAGAATCTAACAAAGCATGTCAAGATTTATTTGGTGTTAGCAGAACAGATATTATTGGCAGAAAATTAATTTTCTTTGCAGAAAAATCATCAATAAAAGAACACTCAAAAGGATTTTTAAAAGCAGTAAAAGAAAAAAGAAAAATTAGTTTTAAAAATGAAGCTTATGGAAAACATTGGATTACAACTATTTCCCCTTTATTAGATAAATCTGGTAAAGTAGAAAAAGTAGTAATCTTCCATAGAGATGTTACAAAAGAATTTTTTGATGAAAAAAGAGTTAAAGAAAGTGAAGAAAAATTTAGAGTGCTTGCTGAGCTTGCACCGGTGGCAATTTCTATATTTAAAAATGCTGAAATAGCAGATTATTTATATGTAAATTCTGCATGGGAAAAGTTAAGCGGATATACGCGTAAAGACTTAAAAAATATAAAACCAATTGATTTTGTTCATCCGGATATGAGAGATTTTGTGTTAAAAAGAGCAAGAAAACGTCTTGCCGGAGAAAATGAACCTTCACGTTACGAAATCAAAGCTGTTACTAAAAAAGGAGAAGTAATTTGGATTGATTTTACAGCTATAGTTATTGAATATAACAATTCACCGGCTATATTAAACTCGGCTGTTGATATAACAAACCAGAAAAATACTGAAGAAAAACTAAAAGAAATAAATGAAAAATTAAGAAACCTATCAAAATACATGAATAAAGTTCGTGAAGAGGAAAGAAAAATTATTGCACGCGAAATTCATGATAATTTAGGACAAAAACTAACTGCATTAAATTTAGATATTTCATGGATTCAAGAAAAAATTCCCAATGAATTAACAGAAATAAAAAATGCTTTTGACCCGATTTTAGAATTAATTGAAAAAACTATTGAAACAGTACAAAAACTTAGTACGGAATTAAGACCCGGAATTTTAGATGACCTAGGGTTAAACAATGCTATTCAATGGCAGACAAACGAAATTAGCAGAAGAACATCAATAAAATTCGATTTGGACATTTCTCCTAAAGAACCTAAATTAAATGAAGAAATTAAAATTGCACTATTTAGAGTTTATCAAGAAGCAATCACTAATATTATTAGGCATTCTAAAGCAAAAACCGTTTCCGTAATATTGAATTATAAAAATAAAAATATTTCGTTTATTATAAAAGATGATGGCATAGGTATCTCATCTGAAAAAATTGAGGCTCCAAATTCTTACGGAATAATAGGCATAAAAGAGAGAATAACAGCAATTGACGGAGAAGTTGATTTCGAAAACGTAATACCTACCGGTACCTTATTAAAAATTAAAGTACCTTACACAGAGGATAAAAGATGAAAATTTTAGTTGCAGACGACCATGCTATTGTGCGTAAGGGATTAATTCAATTAATTAGAACATTGCCAAATGTTGGCGAAGTTTCTGAAGCGGCAAATGGTTTTGAAGTATTAGAAAAAATAGAACAAAGCAAATATAATTTAGTAGTCTTAGATCTTTCAATGCCCGGTAAAAATGGTTTAGATACGTTAAAGGATATTATTAAAAAAGATCCTAAATCTAAAGTATTAATTCTAAGTGTTCATCCGGAAGAGCAGTATGCAATAAGATCTTTTAATTCCGGTGCTTCCGGGTATATCACTAAAAATTCGGCACCCCGTGAGTTATTAAAAGCAATTGAACAGGTTTTAAATGGTAAAAAATATATAACTACAACCTTAGCCGAAAAATTAATAAATCTTAAAAATATTGAAAAACCGCTGCATAAAAATTTAACTGATAGAGAATTTCAAATAATGATAATGAGTGCAGAAGGATTTTCGATCAGTAAAATTGCAAAAGAACTTTCCATAAGTCCCAAAACAGTAAGTTCTCACAGATCTAAAATTTTAGACAAAATGAATTTTGATAATTTTGCTCAAGTAACGCATTATGTTATTGCAAACAATCTGTAGGGTTTATCCTACAGATTGCTAAATATTTTCCAATGCTTATTTAAATCATCCCTTATGGATAATTAGCTATTTAAGTATTATTTATATTATTATAATTTTTAAGCTTTGAACTACATTATAACAAACACTATTTTCATCAATAAATTTTTGGATTGATAAATCTACTTATGGGGGGTTGATTTATTAATTATTCAGGGCACTGGGGGATTTAGTGCCCTGAAGTTTTATCTAAACCGCTTTTCAATTTTAATATATTCTATATTTAGGTAAAAATTTTTCTCTTTAAAACCTTTCCGTTTTCAAGTCGTCCTAAAAAGTGAATCGTTAATCACACAAAGTAACTTAGGAGAGAGCATTATGAAAGCGACCAAATTTTTACTATTTACAATAATCTTTTTTTCGATTATATCATTTTCTTTTGCAAATAAATTAAACAATAAACTATACGATCAAATTGAAAACAATTTGTTAATTGGCTTAGAGAAAGGAAATAAAGGTTTAACTACAAGCTGTACATATTTTTTAGGGGAAATAAAATCAAACAAAGCAATTATACCTTTGATGAAAATACTAAAAAATTCAGAAATAGAAGAAGAGAGAATTGCTGCTGCATTAGCTCTTATTAAAATTGAATCTGCAAGAGGACTATATGCTGTTAAACAAAGAATTAACTTTGATGATAGTGAAAGAGTGAAAAGATTCTGTAAGATTTTTTATATTAGTTATACTTTAGGTCAAAAAGAAGGAAAGGTTTTTGTAGAACCATTTAAAATAGTAGACTTGAATCTTGAATATAAAGGTATTAAATTGGAAAAGTTTATTAACTCATTGTGATTAAATTTCCTAAGAACGGTTGTTCTCACCAGAAATTTAAAGGAATAGCCGTTCTTGCTCCCCTTTTTAATTTATCATGTAATCGAATCCTACATCAAGTGCACCATAGCTTAATGTACCAAAACCAATTCTTGTACTGAGAGCAATATTCTCTTTTATCCAATATCTCAATCCGGCATGTACACCAATCCAAACACCACCGTACTTTTCTTCATTAACAGAATAACCTGCAGTCTTTATTTTATAATCAGCAAACCCAAAATCATATGCTAAAACCACTCCCAAAAAGGGATCAATTTTTTCATCGGATAAATTAAAATGATAATTTGTTTGAATACCCAGTAGAATATCAGTATAATCAGTAGAGACATTAATAAAATTTTCTGAATACTTGAAGTATCTAAATATTCCTCCAACTCCAAAACTTTTATTATTATTTCCCAGACTAAAACCATACTCGTGGTTAAATCCTAACTGAATTGCAGAACCTAAAAATGAAAAGCCAACAGATGGACCAAAGTTATTTCTCCCATTTTCAAATTGTGCAAACAAAACAGAAGAAGTTAGAAGAAGAAAAAAAAGTATATTTTTGTATATCATCTGGAAACCTAAGTAGTAATTAAATGATTAACAAAAATATACAATTTAAATAAATGAATTGGAATTAATCAAAAATCCCCTTGGGCAGAAATATTTCCCTCTTCATCATATTCTTCCCAATGCCCCGTACCGGCAGATGTCCAAGTAATTCTCGATTCTTTTACATATGTACCATTGCTATAATTATAGAAATTAAGCTCTCCGGATTCATCGGGATTAGTTGTTACTTCAATTTTTCCGCTTGGTGTTCCGTCATCTTCATAAATATCTATTGTAAAAGTACCCGTACCATTTTGTGCTGTAGTACATGTCCATTTAAAACCTACATTATCCGTTACCGGTAAATAAATTACTAATGTACCAAAACTGTTATCTAATTTTTGTTCGGCTTCCATAGATAGCCAATTTGAATAATTATATTCTCCATCTGTACCGGTAAGGTATATTTTCCAACCAAAACTGGTTTCATTTTCAAAATAATCCATTGTCATAGTTAGTTGTTCATAAGTCCAACTTTTTGTCCAACTATCATTACTATTAAATTGTTTTGGCAGATTAACATTATCTGGCGGTTGATAATAAGCACTGTAAGCCTTAAACCCATTAACCAAGTTAATCATTCCCACACACATTTGAGCATGCGGATCAGTTGATTGCTTTAATGGTTCCGGTACTGTTACTTCTTTAAGACCAAGTTCTTTAACTTTTTGTTCTTCCTTAGGTGTTACCGAGTTATCGTCTGAACAAGAAATAACAGATAAAGTAATCATTGCAGTAAACAATAACATAATTATTTTTTTTAACATTTTAACCTCCAATTTATTTTAATAGTAAACACTTTTTTGTAATAGCTTGATTTCCTATTTTCAGTCTGTAAAGATATAAGCCGCTTGGTAAATCTTTTGCATTAAATATTACTTTGTAGGTACCGGGTTGTTTTTCATCGTTTACTAATGTTGTTACTTCTCTACCGAAAATATTATACACATTAAGTGTTATGCGCTGACTAAAGTCAGCGGCTACATTTGCGGAAGCTGCATTTGGTATTGTATATTCTATTATTGTGCTTGGATTGAACGGATTAGGATAGTTCTGCAATAAAGAGATATCAGCCGGTAAAGTTTTATTATATTCAACCGACACCGGGGAACCGTAAGTATTTGTTGTCCGTTGAAAATTTACCCAATTATTATTGTCCCACTTTTGCCATAGGATTAACGTTATTTGATTATCTTCATAAGAATATGTTTCAAGGTCAGAATTTACCCAGGTTGAGCCATCCCATTGTTGAGTTAACTCGTCTATCATTAATGTATCGGAATAGGTTGTTGATATTTTATCGTGCCTTGTCTGCTGCTCGGTAAACATATCCCACTCTTCAATAATCCTAACTACTTCAAGATCATCGCTATTATACTCATATTGATATCTATTTGAATTTGCCCATTTGTTTGAGAAGAAAAGCCAGCTTTCGGTTAACCTGTCAATTAAAAGGTCCTTATTATTATAAGTGAATGTAACTCGATCCCAATCTACCCACTCGGTTTCCATCCAATTCTGCGATATGTGAGAAACAAGTAAATTTTTA